>CAYTTD010000178.1:0-4827 GCA_964440595.1 uncultured Gaiellales bacterium | reverse complement strand
AACACGCTTCCACTGCGCATTGCAAGGTTTTCAATTGCAAAACCATGGCTAACCATATTCCTGTGGGTTGCGATGCTCGCAACGATCGCCGTTGCGGGAGCGATCAATGGAACCTCACTTGCTCGTGACGACCAGGTAACCTCAGGTGAATCGCGGGAGGCACAGCAGCTGCTTCGTGAAAGAAATTTTCTTTACCCGGCAACCGAAATCATCCTGATGACTCAGCTAAGTGTGCTGGTTCCATCAGACAAGGATTACGACAAGGCGAGCAAGGACATCAAGAGCACTTTCGAGCACCACGAGCTGGTATCCAGGGTTGTGGTACCAACCGATGAGGGCGCGAGAGAGTTATTGACGTCAGATGACTATTTGGCGACTATTGCAAGGATCGAACTGAAGGGTGATCCAACTGACTCACACAAGCGGATTACTGAGATCCAGAGGATGCTCAATACAATGTCACTTGAGCATCGCAAGTTGCGCATTCGTATGCTGGGCTACGGTTCGGCAAAGAAGGCGACGATCGATACGTCAGAGAAAATGGCGAAGCTCTCTGAATATCTCACTGTGCCAATCATCATCCTGATCCTCGTATCTGTGTTGGGCAGCATAAGAGCTGCAACCGTGCCGGCAATCCTGGCAGTTGGTTCCGTAGCGGCTGCCATCGGTACGATGGCCTTTGTATCAATGGTGCAACCTGCCTCTTACCTGATAAGTGCGGTTATTACCCTGGTCGGCATGGCCGTGGGCACCGACTACGCCTTCTTTGTTCTTCAACGAGTCCGCGAAGAGAGGATGTACGGGCGTAATCTGCGGGATTCAATTCTAGTCGCCTGTGCTACGTCGGGCAGATCAATAATTATCTCCGGAATCACGGTTGCCATTGCCATGTCAGGCATGTTCCTGTCTGACAACGTCGATTTCAAATCTATTGCCACTGGCACGGCTGTAGTTGTACTTTTCTCAGTGGTGGGTGCCTTGACCGTAATACCAGCAATCATGATGTTGATGAAGGATTCAATCATCATGCCCCGCTCCAAACGGATGCAGAGGATGTCAACGTCTGACAATGCCAGGCGTCTGCGCCTGAGCCCATGGGCAAAGCTTGTTAGAGCGGTGTTAATCCGACCGTTGATTCCAGTCGTCGCAACTACTGTGGCACTACTGCTGCTTGCCCTACCTGCAACACAGATGAAGACGCTGATGCCCGACTTCACCGACGTGAATAACGCCGACTCTGTGCACGTCAAGACTTACCATTCATTTCAAACGCACTTCCCCGGAGAATTTGCACCAGCCATCGTTGCCATGGACTCAAGCGGCATACCACGCAAGAAGCTGGACAAAGAGCTGGTTGAGTTTTGGGAACGCGCACTCGACACCAAACAGATGCAGGATCCCATCATCAGTGAGGTTTCCGAGGACGGACGAACCGTGAGGATCTCTGTTCCCCTGAAGGGACGTGAGACCGATGATGAATCGAAGGCTGGCTTGATGTCTCTTCGCGAGTCGGTGATACCAGAGACCATCGGTAAGTTTGGAAAGCCTGTGAAAGTCACAGGGCCAACGGCAGAAAACCATGACTTCAACCAGTTGATGAAAGAGAGAACTCCACTTATTTTCTGTGTCGTAATCGTATTCACCTTTCTGATACTTCTAGCTTCATTTCGGTCGATTGTGATTCCTATCAAGGCGACAATTCTCAACATGATGAGCGTTGGCGCCACTTACGGATCACTCGTGATCGTGTTTCAGCACGGCTACGGTGCGTCGCTGATCGGCGCCAACACAAATGGTGGAGTGATCGCCTGGCTTCCGCTGTTTCTGTTCGTGGTTCTTTTTGGTCTGTCGATGGACTACCACATCTTCATACTCAGTCGAATTCGTGAGCTTTGGCTGCAGGGTGAAGATCCACAGAGGGCTGTTGTGATGGGAATCGGCGGCACCTCACGAACCATTAGTGCGGCGGCGCTAGTGATGGTCGGTGTCTTTGGTGTGTTCATTGCCATGCCAACGCTGGATATGAAGCAGCTCGGATTTGGGCTGACCGTTGGCATAGCGCTCGATGCATGGGTGATTCGCGGAATCCTTCTTCCGGGAAGCATGAAGATGCTCGGAGTATGGAACTGGTACCTTCCCAAGTGGCTCAACTGGATCCCGGACCTCGCACCGCACGGCAAAGATGAAGGAATGAAGAAGGTCGTTTCGCCTTACCCTGACCACATACCGATGTCGTTGGCACTCGATATGGGCCGAGTATCACACGCGACAAATCCCACGTCATCGACCATCGACATAGCGAGCATCAGTTACCTTGATGATTCAAATGATGACGATCTCGGAGCCCACGAGATCTCAAAGGCTGCATAACAACGCAGACGACCGTCTTATCTGTGAGCTCGTGGTGATAAACATATTGTGGCCGACGAACCAGCCCGTTTCGGAAGATCCCATTACTCTGGAGCTTTGCGGATGACTCCAAGAGCGTCCAATACCTTGCATCAGTGTGGGTGCTCAACTGATCCGGGTGACACACGTCTACTCCCACCTCAAGCCCGGAATGACTGGCTACGGCAACCGCAGACACGCCTGAGTACGAACAATAGCTGCGGCATACAGCACCGTCACCGGGCTGCACGTAGCGTTCCAGGCAATTCAAAAGCGCGCGAGATCCGAGTCTGAAAAACCGACTGTCTCCTCCACTTGCAAGCTGTGCCTTGTTGATAATGATGCACGCAACCTGCCCGTCAAATAGGTCCAGCCTGATCTCACCTCCGACATTAACAGTCATCATGAGATCCCCGTTTGAATGGCTGTAGCGAGCAGCCCGGCAAGATCAGCATGACCATGATCCCCTTTTGGCATCATGTGTCTCTGTAGATGCACAGATGCTGTGGCGCCGCAGATACAGATTGTCAGATGAGTTGCTGCTGCGGGGAAGTACATGGACGGAAGCCAGTCAATTTCTGGTGGAAAAGGGCCATCAGCAATAAAATCGATCATCCTTGGGTGAATGAAGAATGTCTTTGTGGTGAGATCCTGATCTCGAGCAAACCCGTACATTGATCCGTCGACCGGGCGGAATAACGCTTGGCTGTCGTCACCGGTCAGCCCATCGCCACCTGCAACCAGTAGATTGACATCCGGTAGCAGTTCGGCAACAGCTGCTTTGGCAACGCTGACGAGGCGATCCATTGCGAATCTCTTGTCACCATGAACATCCAGCGCCGACATATCAATGACCAGCTTCTCAGAAAGTGCAGTTGGCACAGAATCTATTCCCTCAAGCGCACCAACGACAGGAGATCGCCGGGCAACATCATTTATCCAGTCATCCATTTGGTCAACGGAAAGTCCAACTCGAGTCGTTGAATCATCATCAGAAATGCATCGCTCTACGATATCTGCAAGCAGTTGATCAACAGACAGTTCATCTGCAAGACATGGGTGGGCAATCGCTGCCAGTATCTGTACGTCATAGTCCTCCCTTGCATGTAATACCTGCCAGGTTGGATACTCGTGTATATCAAGCCGATCAAACACGATTGAATCGATGAGTTGAGCGATTTTTTCCGATGCAACATCCGGCAACTCTCCGGCATGATCTACGAAAACAAATGGGAGTTGAAGGCCGGCCTTGTGAACTACCAATGAATCATCTCTTGTGTTGTATGTCATCCTCAGTAATGCGTCATCTGACACCATCGACAACAACGCTCGACGTACTATGTCCGGTTCGAAATCCACTGCAATCCTCAAAACACTGACTACTGGATTTGCGACGCTGTGATTACCAAGTTTCAGGCGCCTCCTCAGCGGTACCACGGCCTCAACCGTTGCATCGGATGAAAGCTCTTCTCGGGCCCTGCTCAGAAGCGAGTGACCGGATTTTCCAATCTCGCCCAGCTTGGCGGACTCCTCAAGCTCATCCAACAGCAGTGCAAGGTCCCGCAACACTGATGCACCAACCAGCATTTCCATGTCGATATCGAAACCCCGCTTGCGGATCTGATCTACGATCTGAGCAGCAAGCAATGAATTTCCACCCAATGCCAGGAAGTCATCGTCCAGACCTACGTCGGGTGCACCCAGCACCTGACTCCACATCTGTGCCAACCACTTCTCATTCTCGGTTACTGGTGGTCGCCAGGCAGGTCTTTTCATCGTATGCATGTAGACCACGTCAAGAGAATCGTCGAGGAATCTTTGTCTGGTCTCACTCCTCTGCAGTTTTCCGCTTGTCGTCTTGGGGATCGACCGAGCCACAATCAACACAACTGACTCAACGAAAAGGCCATGGTCCAAAGCTACAGCGTGTCTGATGTCATCAACTAGATCAGCTGCATCCACATTAAGCGTAGGGTTTACCTCCGCAACGATGACTATTGGTGGTTCATCGCCACTATCCGAGTCTGTTTGAAAGGCGACGACGCATCCTTTCCTGACTGACCCATGAACAGCTTCCACTGACTTCTCAAGATCCTGAGGAGAAAAATTCCGTCCTCGAACAATCAATAGATCACGATCACGCCCCGTTACGAACAGTTCACCGTCGACGAATCCACCGAGGTCGCCAGTGCGCAACCACCCGCCCTCGCCGTTTACCATGGCATCGAAGACCGATGTTGATGCAATCTCGTTGTTCCAGTAGCCGTCGGTGATGCTGGGCCCTTTAACCCAAATCTCGCCCACTTCTTGAGATGATGTTACGTCCCGGCCATTGCTGATGATTCGTACCTGGTGATCGTCAATCACTGTGCCACAGCTCACCAACCTCGCTGTTGAATCGGCATCAACATTGTTGGTCGCCCCAACGATCTGCATCTC
>CAYTTD010000177.1:0-4831 GCA_964440595.1 uncultured Gaiellales bacterium | reverse complement strand
CATGGCGAACGCTACGGGAGGGAGTCTAATTTGCTCGATACATCTTGCTCCGACGGGTGTAGCTGTCGGGAGTTCAAACGCCATGTACAGCAGCGTGGCGATAGCAGCGAGCACAACGATTCATTGGAGTGGCATACAGGTCTTGAATGCTGGCGATTTTATTCAGGGTATCTCATCGGCCTCTGGTCTGACGGTGAATATCAGCAGGAAAGAGGCGAGGGCAGGAACATGACGCCTGAACTCCAGAAATACTACGAAGAACGCCTCTCCATGTGTGCATCCGAAGCATGGAAAGACCTCATGGACGATGTGCAGGCCATGCTCGATGCCACAAACCGTCTGGACGGTGTAACGCCGGAAACGCTGCAATACAAGCAAGGCGAAGTATCTATCATGCGGTGGATACTGGCGTTGAAAGAAGTCAGCGAACAGGCTTTTCAACAACTGAAAGAGAATGATGCGTCAGCTTAGAGATTTCCGCTGTCACCAGTGCAGCAAGATAACCGAGCGATACCTTGAGGCATCCGAGAACGAAGTCCGTTGTCCGCATTGCGGCGGCGTTGCGATCAGAATCATAGGAATGCCGCGAGTAGCACTCGACGGCACCGATCCAGACTTTCCAGGCGCTTACAACAAGTGGGCGACTGTGAGGGAGGAAAACCGCAGGATCAAAGGAAAACGGAGCTACCAAAGGCCGTGAAGTAAGCGCACACTCTTGCATTTTGCAAGTTGGTGTGGTAATTTAACCATATAGCGCCGTCAAAGGTGCGGGAGATCAAAATGGATGAGCAAAACGAGCTTGATGCTGTTTCCGAGCAGATTGAAGAGGAACAGAGCGCGGCAAGTAGTGAAGGTGGGCAAGAGAAGGAGCCTGAGTTTGAGATTCCCGAGAAATACAAGGGAAAGCCACTCAAGCAGGTCTTTGAAGAACTTGAACACGCGAACAAGTCGATGGGGCGTTACGCCAACGAACTTGGGGAACTTCGCAAACTTTCTGATGAGCTAATCAAGTCGCAACTCAAGCCACAACAAGAACAACCGGCTCCTAAAGAGGTTGATTTCTTCGAGAACCCGCAGGAAGCAATCCGTAGGCAGATTGAGTCGAATCCGAAAGTAGTTGAGGCAGTAGAAAGAGCCGAAATACTTAGGAAGATCGTGGCAAAAGCGCAATTTGACAGGCTTCATCCAGATAGTAGCGAAGTTGTTGCTGAACCTGGGTTTGGAGAATGGATCAGAAAGAGCAAAATCCGAGTCGATTTGTGGCAGAAAGCCGTTGATTACGACCTTGAAGCTGGAAACGAGTTGCTGAGTACCTACAAGGAACTGAGGGGCGTGAAAGCGCAACAGCAGCAAGCAGTCTTGAGTGAGCCAGAGAAAGCGGCGCGCGACAAGTCAATGCAATCTGCATCAGTTGAATCGAGTGGTACAGGCGAGAGTTCCAAGAAAATCCTCCGTAGGGCCGACATTTTGAAGTTAATGATGAACCCGGCCAAATACCGTGAGCGCGAGGCAGAGATTGCACAGGCTTACAGTGAGGGGCGGGTCCGATAACCGACCTTTAGGAGCAATATCATGGGACTTGGAACCAATCACAGTACTATAACCACGCAAGACAAGTGGATTCCTCAACTCTGGCAAGACGAAGCGATTGCCACTTACATGGCGAAAACCGTCATGCGGAATCTGGTCAGTGTCATGCAACACCAAAAACACAAGGGCGATTCAATCATCTTCCCGGTGCCTGGTCGTGGCGATGCTTCCGTAAAAGCCGCCAGCACTCAGGTTACTCTGATCGCTGACACCGCGACTGACATAACCCTGACCATCAACAAGCACTACGAGTACTCGAAGCTGTACGAAGACCTCGCTGACATGCTTGCCCTGAACGGCATGAAGAAGTTTTACACGAAGGATGCCGGTTATGCGCTGGCCCGTCGCGTCGATGCCGAACTCCACAAGGTCATGGCAACCATGAACGGCGGCTCGATTGCCGGCGCTACCAACCTGTTTGAAAAGGGTGTCATTGGTGGTGATGGTACGACAAACTTCTCTGGTGCAACGCCCGGTAACGGTACGGCTCTGACGGATGCCGGCCTGCGCGCTGCGATCCAGACGCTTGAGGACAACAACATTGACTCGTCCGAGTTGAACTTTGTTGTTCCTCCGGTGGTCATCAAAACGCTGCGTGGCATTGCTCGTTTCACTGAGCAAGCGTTCCGTGGCGATGGCGATGCTCTGAAAACGGGTCGTGTCGGCAACCTGTACGGCGTTGAAGTGTTTGCCTCCAGCCTGTGTCCGTGGATTCACGTCAATAGCGTTACCAGCACTCAGTCCGTTACTTTCACTTCGACTGCGCCAACTGGTGGATCATTTGTTGATGATTTCGGCCTGACGGTTGACTGGAGTACCAGTAGCCCGACCGATGCAAAGTTCCGCGCTTGCGCTTTGGTGCATCCCGATTCCATGATGCTTGCAGAAGCTCAGGGTGTTCGCGTTCAGCAACAGTACAAGCAAGAGTACCTTGGCTACCTTGTGACTGCTGACAACGTGTTCGGTACTACCGAGATGCGCGACTACGCTGGCCTCTCTGTGATCGTACCTGCGGCCTGATGAACTAGGGGTGGGCTTCGGCTCACCCCACTTAACCAAAGGAGAACATCATGGCAGATACGATGGCAGTAAGCCGAGTCGAACAAGGCTCAAAGCAGTTTCAAGGTGCGTTCTCAGAGTTGTGGCTTGTGACGGGTACTGTGACCGACCAAGACGCAATCAACGATGACGTTTCTATCATCATCACCCTTACCGTTCCAGGCGTTGCTCTTGGCGACATGGTTGTTGGCTTTTCCTTCGGCAAGTCACAAGCCGATGCCAATGCTCATGTGATTGCCCATCCATTCGTGTCGGCGGCAAATGAGGTCAAACTCATTATCGCCAACGTGGATCAAACCACAGACGCATACGATGCCGATACGCTGAACAACGGCGGATTCAAGATGATGATTGGCCGCCCAGGCTGGTAACAAAACAGGGGCTTCAAAGCCCCTGTTCTTCATTGGAGTGAGGATTATGCAGATTGCCAAACTACAAGACAAAGACTTGGAGGCATTCTATGGCGGGCATCCTCCTGAAGAAGTTAGTCCTTACTCCGCTGAAGAACTAGCGTGGATGGGCGATGAAGATCGAGAGACTTTTACCCGCCCCGTGTTTTCGGTGAATACCGCTCAGGTTGCCAAAAAGCGCGGACGCCCTGCGAAGAAGAAGTAAATGAATTACGAATATCCCACCATATCACAACCAACAGCCTCAATAGAGGATTGGTTTACGACTGAAACATACAGATCGCCGTTTGGGTATATCAATGACCCATATGCTGGAAAGCGGTTTGATTACCTCTACCAAGGCGATCCAATAGACAATCCGGTAGGTAGTTACAACTATACCCCTAGCGCAAAAGGGGATTATGCCTACTTGAGTACAGGATTGGATGAAACAACCGGATATCAAAAAGTCGGGCCATACACGCCGAAGATCAATTACGGCGCTGGTGTTCAACGGGTAATGACCGGCGCTGGCGGGCAACCAGGATGGGGGCCAAAGCAGCAGAAATACGCAGACAGGTTTGGTCAGTATTTCAGCACGATGGAAGACAAGATTGGTGCGCCAATCCACAATATCGAACTTCTACAATCCCATGACCCTAATTCTGCTACGGGAAAGGGCGGATACATATTCAAAGCCTCTACCCAAGACGGGAAACAATACATTGTTGAAATGCCGCATTCACCCGGAGGCGGTTTTTTTGACTACAACACGTCAGGAATGCCCGGATGGAAATCTCTTGGATTAGGTGACTTAGGGGGAGAGGGTAACGAAAGAATCCCCGGATCGTCTTCGGCTAGTTACATTCCTATTGAACAATTCAAAGGTCTTCCGGGGTCAAGCATAGTTTCACTTGCCAATGTCAATCCTCAAGGTAGTTCTGGTCTTGGGGCGTTAGGTGGTCTTTTGGGGGCTGGAATCGGATTGGCAACAGGTATGCCGTTCCTTGGAAGTGCTATTGGGGCATTGAGCGATGGAGAGTTGTCAGGGGGTGATTTGCTTGGCCTTGGACTTGGTGCTATTGGTGCAGCAGGTGGACTTGATGGACTATTCGGTGGCGCAGCAGACTTTTTTGGTGAAGGGACTGCTGGCGCAATAGCTGATTTTGGTGGCGCAGCAGGTGGCGCAGCAGGTGGCGCAGCAGGTGGCGCAGCGGGAACAGGAGGTACTGGTATGTTTGATTGGCTAGGTGATGCAGGCAGTTGGATTTCTGACCTGTTTAGTAACAGTAGTGCCACTGCTGAAGAGCTATCGGATAGTTTCTGGTCTGATTGGATGGCGGGTGGCGGTACGGATACTGCCGGTGGGCTGATCGACGGTTGGCAAAATGCTATCCCTGACTTCACCAACTATTCCGGTCAAATGACCGAGATTCCCGGCCTTGCTCAGTCGTTTCCTCAGATTCCTTGGGATTCATCGCTTGGCACTATTCAGACTGCACTTGCTTCCAATCCTGGCATCTTGAATAACATTTACCAGCAGGCAGTCAATGACCCGATGGGGACTGCCGCCAAAGCCTATCGCGCCCTACAAAGCACGGGGATGCTCTCCGGTGGCCTTCAAGCAGTTGGTGGCTACCTCGCCGGCAACGCAGCAACCGATGCCGCCAAGACTTCAGCCGACGCTCAACTCGAAGCCGCAAGAATTGCCGCCGATGCCGCCAAGTTCAAGCCGGTAGGAGTCACTACGCGCTTTGGTCAATCGAACTTCACCAAGGACGCGCAAGGAAACG
>CAYTTD010000176.1:0-4845 GCA_964440595.1 uncultured Gaiellales bacterium | reverse complement strand
TCACCGGGGATATTCAACTCTGTGACCGTGAATGACAGTGGATACATTACCGCCACCGGTGAGTACAACAGTGGCGGATCGAAGAGCATTCTCGTACGCACAAATCAATTCGGCACGATGGACGATTCATTCGGTAACGGTGATGGTATTACGACCGTTACCACGGTTGGTACACTAAATGCGTGCAAGATTGGTATCGAGACAATCGACGGCGGAATCATTTGTGCAGGCGTTACGGTGACTACCGAACTGGACGCTCTGGTGATGAAGTTCGACGAATTTGGCAACCTTGACACCGACTTCGACAGCGATGGATGGCGCTCCTTTGACTTTGGAGGAGGCAACGAATGGGATTACTTCGTTGGTTGCACCGAGCTGGCCTCCACCGACCTGGCATGTGCTGGCTTTCAGGATGTCAGCGAAGGGGCCTTCACAAACGTAAGCGGAATCGCAGTGATGTTGAACTCCGACGGAAGCTACGACAATGATTTCACTGGTGATGGGTCGCTTATAACCAAGGTCGGCGGAGCCAGCACTGCATTCGGATATCCAAAATCCATGACGGATGAAAGCTTCTTCCTGGGTGTCGCTAATTTTGATGTTACTGGCACAATCCACAAACCAGGTGTTGGTCAGCTCAAGCATGACGGAACCTGGCAAACCGGCTTCTCGTCTGATGGCTATGACATCAAGGATCCGCACCCTGGATCATCATCGGTTTTGGGGGCAGCAACGATCAGAAGAGACGGGTCGATTGCATTCGTCGGTGATACGCCAGCTAACGGGGCTGACAAGGATGGGTACATCTACAAATATAAGTCGTGGCCAATTGACGACTATTCAAATACCGTGGACGACTGGGATGCAGGTGACACGATGTTTGGTGCGTGTCTTCGAGCGATCTCGGGCGTCGGGGCATCTGCATCCTGGACTCTCAATGCAACCTGCCCAGCAACTGACGGAGCGTACTGGAACGCGATACCAGCTTATCCCGGAGCCGCTAACAGCAACGTTGCAGATTCAACCAGTGACAACGTAATCAACGCGACTGCTTCTCTGGTGTTCGGAATGAAGGTCAATGCTGGACAAACTGCAGGGCGCTACGTGGCTCCACTGACGCTCACCGTAGTCTCGCCCATGGTCTGAATCAACCCAGGGTGAGTTGGTCGTTTGACGTATCGCTACGTCCATTTCCAGCGGCTTCAGACAACCCCGACTCTGGCAGACCAAGGTGTTGAAGCGCCCGCGCGGTAATTATTCGACCTCGTGGAGTACGTTGCAACAGTCCGCGCTGAATCAAAAACGGCTCATAGACATCTTCAACAGTGTGCCTTTCCTCACCAATCGCTACGGCGAGAGTGCTCAATCCGACTGGACCACCAGAAAAACTCTCGGCAATTGTGCGGAGAATAAGCCTATCCACCCGGTCGAGACCGGCGTGATCAACGTCTACCAGGTCGAGAGCCTCATGTGCTATCTCCGAAGAGACACTTCCACTGTGTCTTACCTGGGCGACGTCGCGTACCCGCCGCAATAACCGGTTAGCGATGCGCGGTGTTCCCCTGGAACGCCCTGCAATCACCTGGGCAGCGAGGTCGTCAATCTGCAAGCCCAGAAGTCCAGCTGAACGCTTGACGATGTCGGTCAATTCATCCTTGTCGTAGTAATCCAGTCGATGAATCAAACCAAACCGGTCACGCAACGGAGTCGTCAAGAGTCCAGTGCGCGTTGTCGCGCCAATCAGGGTAAATGGAGCAAGGTCGAGTCTGAGCGTTCGTGCTGCTGGCCCCTGCCCCAGAATGATGTCGATGTGGTAGTCCTCCATCGCGGAGTAGAGCACCTCCTCAATTGCGGTGCTCATTCGATGGATCTCGTCAATAAACAGAACATCCTGCGGCGCCAATGAGGTAAGTATCGCTGCTACATCTGCCTTCTTCTCCATCGCGGGACCGCTGGTCTGGTGCAATGTAGCGCCGAGTTCATTTGCAACAACGGTTGCAAGAGTAGTGTTGTGACAAATGATTGCGTTGCCGACAAACGTATGACCATCTGGAACTGAGACATCGCAGGTGTGCGCATGTGATGGCTCAATCGAAACCACTGGCTCCCAAATAAGCTCAACTGTGTCTTCTTTGCTCAGGTCACTCTTCACGGACCGCACGGCAAGTGCTCGAACGTCAGACCTGATTGCACTACCTCGAAGCAAGGCTCTGCCACGCTCAGATGGTTCAACCTCAGCTACACTTACCGACGTTGAAACATGGTGCGACTCGTGCATGGGTCGGGAAAAATCGCGCAAGCCATAGCCCTTCGCCCATTGGTCAGCAGATGCCGCAAGTGGCTCAATCGAAATTTCTGCTCCACCAGACACGCTGACGGCCAGCATCGACTCGGTCTGATGGCGACCGCGCTTGTATTCGTCGGTACCATCATGATCTTCACCCAACGCCACCAATACCCCAGCGGGCGTCATGCCGAATCCGGCCGGAAACGACTCGGCATCATGTTCAGAAACAGGCGGATCTGAACTGACTTCATCGTAATTGAATAGAGGCCTGTAGGTGTTGTACTCAGCGACCTCACCTTCCAGAGCCTCAATCATCCACTGCCCCGAACCGGATGGAGTTATTTGGCTTTCGATCCCGAAATTGATCAGAATCTGCTGCAGGTGCGATGCCATCAACCTGTTTGGCAGCCGACCTGCAGACGCAGTCAAAACACCTTTCACGAATGAAGCTACCTGCGCCTTGGGAGCCCTGAAAATACAACGTGGAATCTCGGTAAACCCCTCTTTTGTACAGCCCAAACCGATCAAGAATTTCGCCATGCGCGGTGACCTTGCCGCATATCTCTGTCCCAATGGTGTAGCACCATATGACTCAATATGCATGCAAAACACTCGAGTGAAAATTTCAGTTGCAATTTCGATGTCTTCATCGCTTGAAAGATTCAGAACGACACCGTCGCCGCCAGGAGAAACACGTGCTCTGGTGAGCATGAACCCTATGGCCTGGGCAAGATCAACGGTAAGGTGATCCGGTATTACAATTGGATCAGACAACGACGGCATCGCAATGCCCTCAATGCCGAGCCTCGTTGATGAGCCAAACACCTGTGCACCAATACGCACAGCAAGATGATCACCAGATTTCAACTCCTCCAGACGCCGAAAACCAAGCTCACCCTCAGGAGTTCTGATCAGCACAGGATGGTTGGGAGTACCCTCGACCCGATACCCTGATCTCGTGGTGACGCGAAGCGTGTTGCACTCCCCATTGTTGTAAAAGTAGTCGGCCGTTCGCATGCCGTACAGCCCCTCAAGGGGTCGCATGATCGGCTGCCAGCTTTCACCATGCAGATCGCCCAGAGAACCAATCGGAACCATTCCCTGTGGCGTAAGAATCAGTGTTTCGGGAGTCACACATTTACCAAGGCCAGGCGGGCCCGCAAACAATGCGTGATCAAGAGCTTCTCCCCGACCTTTGGCCGCATCAATAAACACACCCAGCTGTTCTCGCACCTGCCGCTGTCCGACAAACTCATCCAACGATTCAGGCCTGAGAGACTTCTCAATTTCACCCTCTTCAGCTACCTGTGCGGGCTCGACCGGTCGTGCAACATCGGAAAAGTCAAATTCACCCATCGGTACACTCACCCCCCATTACTGCCCTACCTTGGAGGCGCCTGCCCCTAACGCCTGTCTAATTCGCTGCTCGACGGCGGCCTCTGGATCGGTCGACCTGGCTGCCAGCTCGGCCTCGCCATAGTTCATTCCCAATGCCATCAAAGCATTGCGCAGTTCGATGTCAGGGCTGTTGACAGGTATTGCACTGTATGAGTTGGCTGACCCCGCACTGGCTGACGCAACGGCAGAAAATGATTGCGTCCAACTTACAAAGCGGCTATTTTCTGCCAACTCGGAAGCTATTCTCTTGGCCAGCTTTGGGCCAATCCCTGGCACGGCCTGTAGTGGCAGGTGGTCGCCCAGGGAAACTGCGGAACAGATGCCCTGTACTCCACAAACCGAGATCATCGTGAGCGCTACCTTGGGGCCAACGCCCTGCAGCGACAACAGCACCTCAACCAGATCACGCTCAATTGCCTCCGCAAATCCATACAGTGTTATTGAATCCTCACGTACAACCGTGTGTATAAAGACTGTGATGTTATCTGGCGACTGGTTTGCCCGCGCAATGACACCGTTGGTGCAGCGAACGAGATAGCCAACTCCTCCAGCTGTCTCTATAACAATGGATGTTCCATCGATTGAGGAACACCGCCCCGTGAGCATTGCGATCATGATTAGTGGATTCTGCCTGCTGAATCGGATGCCGAGGCGTCAAAAAGTCCTGGCCACCCCAGCATGGCATATTGCGCACGCGTATGCATCTGCCGCGTGATCAGGAGAAGGCGGGTCGGGCAACCCCAGAATCCGCTGCACCATGGCCTGCACCTGAGCCTTATCTGCGCGGCCATAGCCTGTGACAGCCTGCTTCACCCGCGCCGGCTCATAGCTGTAAACATCTAGCCCCTCGCGGTTACACACCTGGATGCACGCACCGCGAACGTGCCCGAGAGCCATTGCGGCCTTCGCGTCTATGCCAAAAAACATGTCTTCGATCGCACAAACCCGGGGAGAGAGATTCTCGATTACCTCAAGGCAAGCGCCGGCTATTCGTCCCAATCTGCCGGCAAGGCCCTCTGACGGCCTGGTTGTAACGCAACCATGCCAGACAGGCGTCGAGACGTTGCCGCAAACGTCAACTACCGCAAAACCTGTGGTCTGCAATCCGGGATCAATACCAAGCACCCTGAGGTTTGTCTATGTCACTCTGATATCACCTC
>CAYTTD010000175.1:0-4861 GCA_964440595.1 uncultured Gaiellales bacterium | reverse complement strand
ACATCGAGCTCTTTTGCCAGATCCCTCATGATCGTGTCTGCGTCACCAACGTATGGATACTCAGTTACACCGAGCATGTGTTCTGCGGTGTCATAGTGGGGGTCAAGCTCCCTTCGCCAGTCGGCAAGATCCCTCCACTGGGGATCATCGAAAAAATTGTCTGAGTGCGCTCGATAAAGCGTGTTTGCATATCCGAGGCTGCCGCCACCAACGCCGCTGCCAGTGCCAATAAAGATGTCGCGAAACAGTGTGAGCTTCAGGATGCCGCGAAGCCCGAACAGAGGAGCCCAGAAATAGCGACTGAGCTGCCATGTAGATTCGGCGAAGTCGTTGTCCTCAAACCGACGACCTCTTTCCAGAAGCAGCACCGAGTAACCTTTCTCCGCCAACCGCAAAGCCGACACGCTACCGCCAAATCCTGAACCGACAATGATCCAGTCCCATTCAGGTTCAATATTGGCAGCGCCATCCATCTGTCTCTGACAATACCCAATGAGCGGTCAATTCCAAAACTATTCAGGAAGAGGAAGAGAGATATCGCGTTCCGGCCTGGGGTTTGTCAGCGATCCTTCAAAAGCCGGAATGTCTTTCTCGCGCTCATGCCCAACGCTGTTGGTGGCTTCATACCAGGCAACTACAATCTTTACCATGCGCTCAACTTTCTCATTGAACTGACCCCTGGCCCCCTCTACCGAAAACGCGCCGCTGCACTCAAGCAGCATCCCCCAGGCGCCCGCCACCACGCCTTGAGAGCCTGGTCGCGTTGTTATCAGGATCTTGTTGCCCTTCTTCGCAAGCTTTGCTGATATCGACCTTGAGAACGAACCCGGCACATCATCACCCATCCAAACCACGACGCCACCATGCTCCATGTTATGAATTGCATTTACGTCAGGCACAGGCTCAGAATAGGTGCCCCATTTTGCCCACTGACTAAAGTGATTGCCAGAAACTGGTGGGTCCGATGTGTACTTGTCTTTATCTACATCCGCAACGTGTATCGGCTCCTGCAATTCAGGGGTCGTGACGTGACACCCGGCTGCTCCAATTTCACTCTCGCTCGCGCCCGCCTTCTCGAGTCTTTTCATAAGTGCGTCGCGATCCATGGCCTCTACAGAGTCCTTGCCAGACTTGGCGCCCTTCGATCCTTTGCCCGAGGTGCCACCACCGCAACCAGCGATAAGCAAAGCCAGGATCACAACTATTGCCGACACTGAACGATGATTCATGCGTCAAAGGCTACCCTTCACGCTGATATCAATAACATCAAAGGTCAGCGGTGACCACCTGTGTGCTATCTTGGCTGCCCGAATGTTCGATTCCACTTCAGAATGGCTGCCTATAGCTTTGACGATCGTAGGCACGCTCGCAGCTCTCGTGACGGTTGTCGTTCCTGTAATACCCTTCGTATCCGGTTCACCAATTCTTGTTTTGGCGTCGTTGGTTGCCTTCTACGTTGCTCACAACTGGCCGGCTTGGTGGTACTGGGCTGCAGTGGTGACGCTGGTTGCAATTGGCGCAATCGTTGACACGATTGTTCATGCCGCTGGAGTCAATCGGGCAGGAGGATCCTCAAAGGCAGTTGTCGGCGCCGGAATTGGTGCCATGGTCGGACCCTTTGTCCTTGTGTTTCTCGGCCCACTGGCGCTTGTAGCTGGAGCTCCGCTGGGCGCCATTGCAGGCGCAATGATCGGCGAGCATCTTCATCGCGCGGGACGGAATGAACAAGTCGTTGACGATGAACCCCCACTACACAAATTGGGGCTTGCATCTTTGGCAGGATGGGTAGTTGCATCAGTGCTACGTATTGCACTTGTTGCATTGCACGCATCGATAACGTTGATTGTATTGATATGACAGTGACCGACACGAAGGTATCCATGACAGTTGATGAACGAATTGAGTCGCTTGAGAAGAGAGTTGCCGAACTGGAGCTCAAACTAAGCGAGATGAGCGTTACTCAAAGACGAGCCCCTGCATCAAGGAGCTCGACAGGATCGCCAACTCAAAGCAGCGACACCACGCTTTGGACCCGCCCCTATGCGGTATCCCAACTTGAATTTGGAGACACCTGGATTGAGATGCACGAACCCAGTGCACGCCCTCACATACAGAGGATGATCAGACAGGTTGTTGAGGAGGAGGGCCCGGTAACGGACCATCTGATACTCCGGAGAATACGCGAGGCGTGGGGGTTGAAAAGAGCCGGAGGAAGAGTGCAGCAGGTCATCGATCAAAACATTCGGCAACTCATCTCATCTGGGGTGATCGAGCGGTGCGGCGGCGATGCCGTTTGCGCAGCTGGTAAAGGCACATTGACCCACACTCGGGTACCTGACGAGACGGATCCTGATTCCCGTCGATCAATCGATGAGATTCCACAAACGGAACTCGCATTTGCTCTTGCATGCACTGCCTGGCAGTTGGCGCCGGTCAAGATCTCCGATTTGACCATGGAGGTGTCGCGTGTTTTTGGCTGGTCGAGACGCGGCAAGGAAATTCAAACCGTCTTTGACGAGCTTGTTGCATCAATGCAGCGTGACGGACGCATTTCGATAGAGGCGGATACCGTGCAACGCCCCTCTACCTGCCCTTACAACACTTCCGCAGCCCAGTGATAGACCTTGTCCTATTCCTGATCATCGGAATCTTTGCCGCAGCGGGCTATCGTCGCGGCGTTACAGTCACGATAATCAGTATTGGTGTTTCTCTGGTAGGTGCCGCGATACTCGCAGCAATCGGCACAGTATTCTCAGCCAAGGCGGCTCTGGTGATGGGGATGATCGGTTTTACGGCTGCATCACTTGTAATGACGTTTGCCGGGCGCATGCACATTGAGTCATTGCAGGACTGGATGCATGCTCGCGGCGCAACAGTATTCGACAGATGCATAGGACTTGTCTGTGGTGCCCTGTTCGCACTTTGTCTCGCATGGTACATCGGAATCATCTCTGTTGTATTACCATCCAAGGATCCATTTGCCCGCAAGCTCCGCTCATCCGCAACCGTCAAGGGAGTTACCGGCGTGGTCACCCCGACCAGCAGGATCGGAATGGCAGTGCTCAGATCGGGATTAATACCGGCGCTGAATGGCCCTGTAATTCTGGCAAGCGAACCTGACCCGAACCTGTTGTCCAATTCCTCCATCAGACGCTCTTCGAAAAGCGTGGTTCGCATTGCCGGCAAAGCATGTCGCTTTATAACTACCGGCACAGGATGGGTCTACGTCGACCATGTAGTTGTGACAAACGCCCACGTGGTAACTGGCCACGATTCAACTTGGGTCCAGGACACCTCAACTGGCATCTCTCATGAGAGCGAGATCATCTCGTTTGACGACGTCAACGACATAGCTGTGCTTTCTGTACCAACATTGAAGCTGCCGCCTCTGGAAACCGTAACCGACATCAAGGAAGACACCGCCGGCATTATCGCAGGGTTTCCGGGAAAAGAGTCCCTGACCTTTTCTGAAGCTCGCTACGATCGCGAAGTCATCTGGCCAACCAAAGACATCTGGGAAGAAAAAGTAGTTGAGATTCCATTTGTAGTTTTTCGCGGATCAGTCAGGCCAGGGTTCTCAGGCAGCCCGTTGCTCGACCAAGACGGAAGAGTGCTTGCGACAGTCACCGCAGATGCAATCGATCAGAGCGTTATGGGAGGCTTTGCAGTTCCAAACCACATTACGGCAAATGTGGTCGAGCGCAAAAACGGAAAGGCAGGCGACCGCCCCGCTAAAGAATGCGAGCGCCAAACAGAGAACAGATAAGGTCTGTTGCGACCTTGGCCGTAGTGTTGCGAACGTCAAGTATCGGATTGACTTCAACCACATCAACACTGTGAAAGTCACTCTTCGCAATCGTTTCAAGCAGCAGATGCGCCTCTCTATATGAGAGTCCTCCGGGAACTGGTGTGCCAACCCCTGGCGCCACATGCGGATCCATAGCATCGAGGTCGAGGCTTACATGCATGAACCCTGCACCCGACGCAATGCTCACTGCTTCCTCAGCGACCTCGGCAATGCCGCGACGGTCAATCTCATCAATCGTGTAAACCCGCGGCGCCCCCGGAGTCCGAAGAAATTCTTTCTCCCCCTGATCAAGGTCTCGCAGCGCAATAACAACGGTATGCTCAGGCAAGACACACTGCAACGGCCACCTCTCGCTAACGAATCGCTCATCATCAGCACAGAGCCCGAGCGCAACGGCGAGCGGCATGCCATGTACGTTGCCACTCAATGTAGTCTTTGGCGTATTGATATCGGCGTGCGCATCAATCCAGATAACGCCACCTGGTCCGAACCTTGATGCCATTCCCCAAAGTGAGCCGATCGCAACTGAGTGGTCACCACCCAGAAGCAGAGGCACACACGATGCGTCAAGGGCATCAACTGTCATGTCCGCTGCTGACTCACACGCCCTAAGGATCTCGCTGATGAAGTGGGCAGTTTTGTCCAGCGACTCAACCAATGCGCGGGTGTGAACCATTACATTGCCCATGTCAACGGCGATGACACCGATCTCTTCGAGCCGACGCACAAGGCCACTCAATCGAATGGCAGAAGGGCCCATGTCGACGCCACGTTCATTGCCGCCGAGATCCATGGGAAATCCGATCAGACCTACATTCTTCTTTTCGCCCTCGCGCATGACCGCGCAAACTATCACGGATCCCCAATTGCGATTGTCATATGCCGATCGGCGCGCCTGAAACGACCATATGATGGCAGCCATGCGTATTGAACAAGAACCTCCTGGATGGACTCCGGCAAATCTGGTTACTGCTGAGTCAACACTTGGCCAAGGTTTTCTAAGAGCGGGATTCGACGTAATGCGAGGCACGAAGGAATCCGCCTCAGTCCAAC
>CAYTTD010000174.1:0-4884 GCA_964440595.1 uncultured Gaiellales bacterium | reverse complement strand
CTAACGTCGGTGTTATCTCCCTGATTGGCGCGGGAATGAAGACGCATCCTGGTATTGCCGCAGCAGTGTTTGAGTCACTTGCTGACAACAGCATCAACATCCAGATGATCTCAACGTCACCGATCAAGATCGCTTGTGTGATTCCAGCGGACCAGGTTGAGCGCGCGGTGAGGGCATTGCATGACAGGTTTGAGCTTGCAACCAGCGTTGCGGGGCGTGGGCATGACGACTGACATGCAGTCCCCGGTAGCAGATAGTGTCGTTAGCTTAGGGGCGGGCCTTTCCAAAGGTAATTTAAGCGTTGCAGTTGTTGGTGCAACAGGCAACGTAGGCACCGTGATGCTCAGAGTTCTGAACGAGCGGAATATTTCAATCGGTGATATTCGCGCCTTCGCATCTGAAAGGAGCCGAGGCAGGAAGATAGATTTCGAAGGTGGGGAGCAGATCCCGGTCGAAGTATTGGGTGAAGGTGATCCAGAAGGCATCGACGTTGCGCTTTTTTCTGCCGGAGCATCCCGCGCCCTTGAATTTGCACCGGACTTTGCGCGTGCGGGTGCGATAGTCATCGATAACTCAAGTGCCTTCAGAATGCACCAGGATGTCCCTTTGATTGTGCCTGAGGTAAATATCCATGCGCTCAGTGATCACCGCGGAATCATTGCCAACCCGAACTGTTCCACGATTCAGCTGGTAGCTGCCTTGGCGCCGCTCGAGGCAGCTGTTGGCATCAAACGAATCAACATCGTTACATTTCAGTCTGTTTCGGGCACGGGCCTGGCCGCCATGAATGAGCTTGAAAGCCAGACCTCGGCAATTGTTGGCAAAGACACCATCAAGAGCGCTGATGTGTACCCGCATCAGATTGCGTTCAACGTCTTGCCTCAATGTGACTCGTTCGAAGAAGATGGTTACACAAAGGAAGAGCACAAGCTGGTCAATGAGACGCGAAGGATCATGTCGCGTCCGGATCTCCGGGTGTCGGCAACGTGTGTGCGCGTACCAGTACTTGTTGGGCATGCCGAAGCCGTGCACCTTGAGCTGGATGATGCACTTGATCCCTCAGAGGCGCGCAAAATATTGGCCCAGGCGCCAGGCATCGTCGTGGTTGACGATCCAGATACCAGCAGCTACCCGATGCCGATAGCTGCTGAAGGTAGCGATGATGTTTACGTCGGGAGGATCAGGCGCGATCCATCGATTGAGAATGGTCTCTCAATGTTCGTTGTAGCAGACAATCTGCGAAAAGGAGCCGCCACGAATGCTGTACAGATCCTTGAGGCATTGAGAGAGATCTGAAGAGAAAGAGTGTGCTGAATCAGTCTGCGGGGTAGTACCTTTGGCGTGGCACAAATTGCGCATCTTCCGTTCAAGCCTTCATCTGTCTATCAGGTGGCAGTTGGCATTGGTTCGCGCGCGAATCGGCTATTAAAAAAGAATCCCAAGCGACTGTCTGAGCCACTGCTGACCAGCGCTATTTGGCGCAGGAGAGCAGCGGTTGGTGATCCGATCATCTTGATTGGCGGCTACGCCTCGATGCCAGAGTCGCTCAAGCCACTCCTGAATTCTTTGAGGGAGGATGGGTTTCGGCGCGTGTATGTGTTCGAGGTGCCCGAGTATGGTCTTGCCGATATCAGGCTATCTGCCGAAAAGCTTGCCGACTTTGTAAACCGTGTCAAGCTCGAGTCGGCATCCAGCAAAGTTGATCTGGTTGCTCACAGCGCAGGCGGAATTGTTGCCAGGCAGTTTGTGCAGGAGAATGGCGGAGCATCAAGCGTGGATTCACTGGTGACAATTGCGACTCCGCACAGGGGAGTCAGATTGCTCGGTTCCCAGATCATCAATGCTCTCGTAAAGTCGCCGCCGCTGAAGTGGTTGGCAGGTGAGGCAACCAATCAGCTTCTGGAAGGAAGCGACCTTTTGAAAAGGCTGAATTCGGCAGAGTCCTTTGGGCGTGCCCAACAGGTTCGAATGACATCAATTCTCGTTGATGGAAACGACGGTCTCCTTGTACCAATAGACACGGCAGTCTTAAAAAACAGAAATGCAATCAACGTTCGGCTACGGCACCCGGGTGTCTCGGTCAAGCAGGCCGATCTTGGGCATTTCACGCTTCACCGAACAAGCAGTCGGGTTTACGATGCCGTTCGTGCGGCGCTTCTCATCGAAAGGTAGTCCGTTGAAATTTTTGCCGTCCGCTCTACTACGTCAATTTGGTAATCCGTCAGGTGTTCTAGGGAAGATAGTTGCGCCTGCCCTCAACAGGGGTAACGCCTCACACAATCTGATTGCCGTAAAAACTCTCGGCGAACAGTTGACGTCAAGACAGCAAAGTGGACACCTGCAACTGCTTGATGTCGGGTTTGGTGGCGCAGTTGCAATACCTAACCTTCTGAGGTTGGTTGGGAGCGGCGGTCAGGTGACCGCAATCGATATCTCGAGCGACATGATCGAACGAGCGAATAGGCGATTTAATGAACAGATTCGTAGTGGGAACCTTGAGCTTATAGAGGGTGCAATTGAAAGCGCTGGCATCAATCCGGCGAGCATGGACGGTGCAATAGCGGTTAACGTCATCTACTTCTGGCCTGACCTTTACAAAGGTTTTTTGGCAATTAGTGAGGCGTTGAAAGTGGGTGCACCGCTGGTGGTGGGTGTTCGCCCTGCCTGGTTTCTGAAAAAGGTCGGCTTCAAAGAGATGGGGTTCAATGTACTAACTCCTGAGCAGGTAGAAGCAAAGATGCAGAAAGCAGGATTCATGCAAACGAGACTCCTCGGATCAGGTAAAGACCTTCTCATTGTTGGCAAGCGGGCATGAACCGCAATCCCCCGAAAATTCCGATATCCAGACATGGGGGGATTTCCACGGGTTTTCGCGCATAGGGGTTTTCATGCACCACTTCCGGGTGGGCCATTTGAGAACTCTCTGAATGCCTTCAAACGAGGTATAGCTGCGGGGGTCGATGCGCTTGAGCTTGATGTTCGGCACACCAGGGATGGCGCGTTTGTGATTCATCACGACCCAAAGGTGTCAGGCGGAAGAAAGATCGCTGATTTGCTTGCAAGCGAGCTCCCCAATCTGCCCGACGGGCAAAGGATTCCGCGACTGAGTGAGGTAGCCGAGCTGGCGCGTAGTGCGAACATGCGCCTGGTCGTTGAGATGAAAGAGAAGGGTGACGAGGCCGGTATTGTCGGAGAGCTGCTGGCAAAATTGCCCGCATCACAGTTTGACATCATAAGCTTCAATCCGTCGTCTTTGAAGGCGGTGAAGAAGATGAACCCATCGATTCGCACAGGTATGCTCGCACCGCGTATTCCGGGATCAATCAGAGAGTCCTTCATATATCGTCCGGCTTTGAAAGTGCTTGAACTCCTGCACTGGGAGCCAGCCTTGAATCGTACGAGGCGGGTGGGTGCCGATTACGCGGCCGTTGACTGGCGAATGGTTTCTCCCAACTTTCTCAAAGGTGCAGCCCAGCGCGGTATAGGTCTCGATGTCTGGACCGTTGACGACGCCAAGGTAGCTGCAAAGCTTCTCGAGATTGATGCTTCAGACCCTGGGAGAATTCATGCGATCACAACCGATCTTCCCGACATGGTAATGAAGCTAAGGCAGGGGCGTAAACCATTGGCAAACTCGGCTTAGGAGCCTAGAAATGAGAACTGAAGATTTAACGCTCAGAAATGTTGCGCTTGGAGTCGGGGCAGGTGCGCTCGCAGGCGCAGGCATTGCCGGTGCGAGATTCAGCTTTGGTATCAAGACTGCAATCACGCAAGGCGGTTCGCCATGGGGGGGAACCATCAATTGGTACCTCGCTCGGAGAGGTGTAATTGGCTTTGGGGTGAAGCAGGCTTTAAAGGGCAATCTCTCTGAGGCGCTAACGATGATGCGTGCCGAAAAGCAGGTGCGAACCCTTGAGAATGAGATCTTCTACCTGGGCGCAAAACAGGTGGGCAAGAAATTTCATATCGGGTACGACAATGGTCCCGATGCATTTCGTCATGCTGGTGGATCTGCCTTGATTAAGCACAGATTGATGCAGCAATCTGGAAAGACGGGAGACGAAGCTGTTGAGTTTTTGAAGGCCGCGGGGAATGCCCACGAAAGAGATTCCTTCCTTCACGCGTACGACACAGTTCACGCAAGAAACTCCGGTGACATGGATGTCTTCAACAATGCGCTTGGAGCGCAGATCGCAATAGATGTCATGACGCGCCAGGCGCGAATGAGCGCCGAAGAGATCGCTATTGCTGCTGAGCAACACATGAATAATCTTCCCGTCGGACTGCGTGACGCGTTTAGATCCCTTGATCCCTCTGAACAGATTGTGCTGTCTGAGGTTTTGGGTGCGATCGAGACGGGACGTGCTGTGACCATGACTCCGGTGGCCGGCACAACTGGAATGCTTGGAATCCACCAGAAGCCTCACCCAAGATCTGCCGCCGACATCTATTTGATTGCCACTCACGGCAGCAGGCAGGTGCGTACAATGGCGCCGCATGCACAGGGATTCCCAATGCCGTTTGAAGGCGGTCGTTATGTCAGGGGCAAGGAGCGAGTGCCCATGAACATCAAGCAGCTGTTCAAATCGCGACCGGAAGTTGCGCAGCAACGATGATGCGCTGAATAGGTAGGATTTTGCTGGCTTCATCTAACCGGAGCCGCGCATTGATATATCCTCAGTCCCATGCGAAAACCGCTGCCACCCTACGACTTGAGTGAATGGATCTACCGTCTGCGGCACGCTGGCGAGCTGTGTGAAATTGGAATTGAAGTTGATTCGCATCTCGAGATAACTGAGATCGTTGATCGCGTTGCCAAGCAAGGGGGGCCTGCCCTTCTTTTCAAGAAAGTTCGTGGCTGGGACGGAATGGTTTTGGCAAATC
>CAYTTD010000173.1:0-4908 GCA_964440595.1 uncultured Gaiellales bacterium | reverse complement strand
CTCTTCATTCCGGGCTCCCCCACCTTGGTTTTTGATACTCACGGCATCATAACCACGGGAGTGGATGGTGAAACATATTTTTCAACCACTGGTTCAGGTTGCAGGGGTGGTGTCTGGCAGCTGTGACAGAGGATTGTTAGCAGCACTGATCGGCGTATCAATCGGCCCGGTCAATGTCGGTACATCTCTACCTGTACCCGGCACGCCTGGCAAGCCCTGGCCCATCCCCAGCATCATGTATGGGGCTGCGGCGGCAAATTGGCGACCAGCTGAGAACGGAGATCCTCCAGAGAAGGGCAGCATTGACTGCATTGCTGGGGGAAGGAATGAAGACGGATTGGTCATCGCTGAGTACGGAGATGCGCCTGCCATGGCGGCACCCATTGTGGCTGGAGCTCCCATGCCGAGCTGGGAGTTGGCCCCCATTGGGCTTGATGCAAAGGCGGCGGCATTCAATGGTGCAATGCCAGCGCCTTCAGCCCGCCTCGGTGCAGGAAGTGAGGACTGCCTGGCAGCCCGTGCGCTTCGCCGCCTGGCGGCTGCCCTTCGCGCTGAGCCCTTGCGGCGTGCCGGTGCACCCCTTCTTGCCTTTCTTCGGCGATTGCTTCTAACCTTTCGAGCCGGACGCGCAGCCACCGCTGCACCGGTTGCTGCTCCGTGCATGCCAAGGTTGGTGTGGGCCGCCCCCGAGTAGGGCGAAAATCCGTAAGGCGAGTTTGAAAAGGGAGACGCACCATATGGTGAGAAGCCAAATGGTGACATGCCATACGGCGTTGTACCACCAAAGCCGTGAAAACCGTGACTACAACCATGAAGCGGATGCGGTGCACTCCAACGGCCTCTGTTTCCGTTGCTTTTCAGAGCGTGGATGCCAAAACCAACTGCAGCGCCAAGCAAAGCTCCGGAGATTGGACCGATCAATGGGAGAAACCCAAGCAGACCGCCAACAGTCATTCCGATGCTTGCACCGGTTACTGCTGCCTTGAGACCAGGTTTGTCGTCAAGCGACGGAATAGCCTCAGCGGCGAGACCAGCACCGGCGCCTACGCCGGCGAACTTTGCAATGCCTGCAAGCGACCCAACTTTTCCGATCAACGGTAGTTTTATCTTTGTCAAAAGCATCGCGCCTGCAATCGCCGCACCTGCGGCGCCGCCTATTGCAGAGTTCCTTAGTGCATTACCGAGATTGAACTTTCTGTCAGCACGCTTCACTACTACCTGGTTGGGCGGCGTCGTGACATTTGGCGGTGCACCAGGCGGCATTGGATGCTGTGGATGCTGGGGCACCTGCTGAGTTGGCGGTAGCGGGCTCGAGACCGGCGGCGTTAATACCGGCGGCAATGGCGGCATAACGGTTGGCAGTGGTGATGTCTGAACTGATGGCGGTGTTACTGTCATTAGAACCCTCCCAGGTTCCGCCAGCCCAGCATTTACATACACACAACTTCAACTGGCTGGCTTACAACCTGCCTTTCGGACAGCACAACGGACCAGGTGGCGGATTCAATACCCGTAAGGCCCGGCAAGGCCACTGCTCGGCCGAATGGTGCCGAATATTGGAATTACTGAATCAGTTCAATAGCTCCGTGCGAAGACTACTCGCCGCCCGTAAGCTGATTCACTCCCACAACGAATGCATGATCCGGATTCTTCGGTTGCCTCGAGCGGAATGCAACGAGGCGTTGCTACGGTCTCGCTTTTTATGTCATCTTCACACTCGGGTCGCCCACAATGGAAGACACTTGCAAACCCGCTTCCAACCTGCTCGACAAAGTGCTCCCAGTCATCTATAACGGCCGTATTTTCATCGCGAAAACCCTTTGCGCGAGCAAGCAACTTACCATGGTATTCAGCCATCATTATTGGCAGACGATCCACTGCCTCCTGAGTCTTCATGGCGACCTTAGAAGCGCCTATTCGCCAAGACAGAACGACGTTGTCTTCTGCGAGATCTCGAGGGCCAATCTCCATTCTAACGGGCACGCCCTTTTGCTCCCAATCATTAAACTTGAACCCTGGCCTTTGGTCCCTGTGGTCCACTTTTACCCGCAATCCTCCAGCTCGCAATTGCGAGGCAATTTGATCAGCAACCTCTCTGACCTTCGGTTCTTTGTCTGGCATCACCGGCACGATCACCACATGGTATGGAGCCAGTCCCGGTGGCATGACGAGCCCCTTCTCATCACCGTGGGCCATTATTACTGCGCCCAACATGCGCGTCGACATACCCCAACTGGTGGTGTGGCAAAGCGTTGAATTGTTGTCACGATCCTGAAAGCTGATCTCAAATGCCTTGGCAAAGTTGGTTCCAAGGTAATGTGATGTACCGCTCTGAAGCGCCTTGCCATCACGCATCATGCCTTCAATTGTGTAGGTACGAACCGCACCAGCAAATCTTTCGCCCGGTGTCTTCTCACCTGCAATCATTGGAATCGCTGCAACGTCTTCGGCGAATCGCTTGTAGATATCAAGCATCTGCATGGTCTCGCGCATCGCATCTTCTTCTGTTTCGTGAGCAGTATGCCCCTCCTGCCAAAGAAATTCGGTTGTGCGAAGAAAGAGCCTTGGCCTTAGTTCCCACCTGACTACATTCGCCCACTGGTTCAGGAGCAATGGAAGGTCTCGCCAAGAGTTGATCCAGCGAGACATCATCTCTCCAATTACTGTCTCGCTGGTTGGTCTTACTACAAGCGGCTCCTCAAGCTCCTTACCTCCAGCGTGGGTAACCACGGCAAGTTCCGGAGAAAACCCTTCAACATGTTCTGCTTCCCGATTTATATAACTCATCGGTATGAACATTGGGAAGTAAGCGTTCTCGTGGTCGGTCGCTTTGAACATTTCGTCCAGCTGACTCTGTAGCAACTCCCACATACGATAGCCGTAAGGCCTTATCACCATAGTGCCCTTCACAGGGCCCCGGTCAGCTAGTTCAGCCTTTGCAACCACATCTTGGTACCAACGAGAAAAATCGTCTTCAAGAGAGGTCACCGCGAGATTGTCGGCTCGGGATTTCTTTCCCTGTTTACTATCCATGTAGGGCTTCCTTTTCCTGCTCGTCAATTTCAAGGTCGTCTGGAGCTCTGTAACCGGATTCCGGCACAACATCGCGCATACCCGGAGGTACTGTTCCCTTTTCAGGACCAATCAACAGACACCGCAGATCATGAATGAGGAATCTGGCGGTTGCAACAAAAAACGCTATTGTCAGAAATGGAATCATTGGCATAGAACGCTCCAAATAGACGGCAACCGCGAAACCTGAAATCAAAGCCACCGCAAATGCAACTGCAATTCTCCCTGCAGGTAGATACCAGAGATGTGCACAAGCAAGAAAGCAAGCAAGAAACACGAAGTCAGTGGCTCCAAGGCCAACATCTGGCAAGGGAGACCTGGTGGGAAGCGAAGGAGCCAACGCAGTAACTGCGTCCAGCACGTGCATAGTGCGGGTTGATGTGCTCCTCTCTGCCACCGCTGTCAATCCATTTCCCGTCAATACGCTCCACACATCAATTGCTGATCCCATGATCGCGACAATCGCCAACCACACATACCTCTCCAGCGCCGACGACAACAGTGCGCCTATGAATACAGCGGATATCAGCAATAAGGTTGTATGTAGTGGATTTCCCCACTCAACCAGCAAGGCAATGATCGACACGCAGAATGCGGTCATGAACAGTAGTGATCCAAACGTAGCTCTCACGACCGAACGCGTTGACAAAACGACCATGCAGACCATCGATGCCATGAAAGCGAAGTCACCGAACCGACCGCCAACAAAATCGTAGGAGCGACCCCACCCTGCGCCACCGGCGACCGCGAAAGCCGCCAGGAACACCCCGATCGGAAGGATGACACGCCATTCCGGTTTGGCAACGTTGTATCGCGCTGTATGCCATCGTGATTTTCCCTTGGACCACACAAGGGTCGAGGCACCTAACGCCCCCCAACATACTCCCCACGGAACGGAATACGCTATCGGCATGATCCCGTCTGGACCGCCAACCCGCTCACGTAACCACATCCATGCAGCGAAAACCACAAACGCGGGGAAGCCAGAAAAAGCAGCCCGCTTAAATACTCGCATGGAACTTCGCAATCCCTTCGGGTATCTCACGCCGTCGCGCGCGCGTTCACCTGGGTTGACCGCGTCAAGCCCAGAGAGATTGGCCTCGGCAATTTGAACCAGACTGGCAACAGTCCGCCCGTTTTCCGGATAGGAAGCAACTCCTGCCTCCACTACGCATCCACTTTCACGCGCGACTATGCACCCTAATCTGCTTGCGGCAAGTGATGCTGCGCGCCCCGTGGAATTCCACAATGTAATGCAGAATTTTCCCCACCCGATCTGACATGCGTGTTCCTCGTCGCGCATTGCACCACGAAGTGCGATCGCTGCATCTTTGACAGATCCTCCACGGCATTCAAAGACAGCTACTGAAAATGGAACGCCTTCATGCCTTGCCCAATCGAGTTCAGGCTCAAGTCGCCATGGTATTGCTGCTCTAGAAAACAATCCGGTTTCGTCATCAGGCTGCTCCCAGGAAAGCTCTTGCAACTCACCTCGCATTCGTATCGCCAGTATCTGCACACCGACTGCAGCTACAAACGCTATGCAAACTGCCACTGCAAGGAACTGAGTTAGCGGATCGCTCATCATGGCCCGTCACCGCTACCACGTAATCGTCTTGGACGCCCTCCGACCGATGCAGCGTCACCCATACGCTGCAGAGCAGTGTCAAGCAATTTTTTTGCGTCGGAATCCCCACTCGTCCATACTGATTCGCCAATCACGTACTTCTCGCGCGGCCCAACTGACGCCAGCCTGGTGATGATGTCACGCATACGGAGCTCGTTCATATCAGACCGAATAACAAAGAAGACACTGTATGAGAGACTGAAACCTAT
>CAYTTD010000172.1:0-4911 GCA_964440595.1 uncultured Gaiellales bacterium | reverse complement strand
GTTAACGACTGAAACGATTGGATTCCTCCTGCGTCGGTACCGTCAACAGAAGTACCCGCTGCATTGAACGTCGGGAAAGCTATCCAAAGCTCTCCGCCAACGATTGTGTCGTTAGCAACGTTGATGACATCCCCTGCGTAGGTTCCATTTGTATTGCCGGCCAGAGCAGGTGGAAAGCTATCCATCACTACGCGTGGCGCAGTTGTCTTGCCATCCGTGACCTCGATATCGCGGTAGCCCTCTGGATCATCATCTGTTCCGCTATCAGCCTTGGTGTCAACCATGGCACCAAAGGTGAGAGTTCCATAGTTGGACAAGCCTGTTACCTGAACCTGGAATGTGGATGAAGCGCCCGGCGCGATAGCTGATGAGAACTCGCACATTGTGCCAGTCGTTGGCGTGCAGCTTCCGCCCGCAACAATTGCTGCTGTTGGGGTAACTGCCGCTGTTCCCGTTGCGAGGAGCATGCTCAGATCAAAAGAAGCCATCGTGTTCATTACGACGTACTCAGCATTTCCTGTGCCATTGTTCGTTACCTTGACATCAGCGGTAACGGTTCCGTTCTGCCCGACCCACTTGTTGAGAAGACCGGTTGAAGGCGTGAGGCTCGTCACCGATACCGAAAGGTCGCTCGGGCCGCCCTTCGATATTTCACGGCAGCTGTCGGCTCCGGTTACACCTTCGGTTGCACCGCCTGAACCCGTTGAAGTCAGCATCAGGCAGCTCTTGTATGCGCGTGGCAAGCGCACTGTGAACTCGACTGTTGCTGTCGTTGTGAATCCAGTGTTGATTGAGAAGGTCGGAGAACCATCGGTTGTTGTTACAAAGGCAGCGGCTGCACCTGAAACCGCGGGTGTTCCTTCAATTGAGAACGTGCCGCCATCTGGGTCTTCGAGCGTGAAGCTTCCCTCTTCGCCGGCTGCCACTGCAGTGCCGGAGTTGGTGACAGTCGCTGTGTAAGTGCGGGTGTTTCCGCTCTCAAGTGAGCCCGTCGATGACGTAGCTACTGCAAACGATGCAGCGGCTGAGGCCGATGCTGGAAGCGCCATGATCGTGGCAAGTATCACCACGAACGGCAACAGTCTTCGTCTCATTGTTGATCCCCTCTGTAGAATTTTCTACCTTTTTGGTAGCAACGCTCTTATACAGAGCGACCCGCCGCGGGTCAAGCAAAATCCGCAGCGGGTCGCAGGTAGGAAATCAACACCCAGTATTTGTCTTTTTATGGTTAGCTCACCTTTACGGTTGTTGCGCCTGGCTCGTAGCTGCCATGAGTTGCAAGTGCAGCAAACCTTCCGCGTGGAAGAGCAGATGCAAACTTGATCGTTGCCTTTCCAGCGGCGTTGGTCTTGGCAGTCTTTCCCTTGAACTTGACCTTGGCGCCCTTGATTGGAGTGCCTGCCTCAGTTACTACAAACGTTGCCTTCATGCCCTTGGCTTTGCCAGAGAGGCTTAGTGCTGCTCTGAGCTGTGTATGCCAGGTGTCAATCGTGCCCGTACCTGAACCCGTAGTCACATGTGCAAAGAAGTCGAACGGTGCACCGGCAGATGCGCCGCCGGCGCCGTCACCCATCAGACGCCACACACTTGTGGTTCCCTTAGGCGCCTTGATCTTCGTTATTGCTCCAACGGCAGTGCCTGCTGCATTGGTGCGCGTGTAGAAGAGGCGTGAAGTTGAATCAGTGTAGGTGCCCGGAGTGTTCATCCAGAAGATCCACATTCTACCGCCATAACCTGGGGCGATCCCTACGGCTGCTGCGCTTCTTGTGTTGGCAACGTGGATTGGATTTGCGACCGTTGTTCCGGCGTCAAACCGTGCGAACTTCACAGTCTTTGTAATTGGATACCCTTGCGCCCAAGCGGCGAATACGCCAGGCATTCCGCCATCTCGGGAAGCAATGGCCATGCGAGCGTTGGGTGAAACTCCGCCGCCATCTACAAACGTTCCGGGGAGCAGAATTGGGGTAGCCCCAGCCGTCGATACGTTCTGTACCCACTGCCCTGTTGAGCCCGTCTGGTTTGAGTAGTAGCCAAGCCAAACTGCACCTGTAGATGCGTCAGCTGCAAGATTGGTCAGGTATTGGCAACACCCGGTCGAAAGGTTAGTTTCGGTTACGCCAGCGGTGCCAGTGCCCTTTTGCAGCTGGAGCAGAGATGTACCTGACCAGGATGCCCATGTTGTACCAGCGCTGCGCAGTGCGCTGATCTCCATGCTTGCGTACGCCTTTGTGTCGGTTGATACTGGTGTGTCGTTGACGGTCCAGAGCGTACCTGCCGCAGACGATGAAGTTGCCGAAATCAGTTTGCCCGACGTGTGAGGATCGCCTGTTGTAGAGGTTTTAAGTCCTCCGTAGAGAATCTGCAGTGTGCCATCGTCCTGGCCAAGGATTGCCGGTGCGGTTACACCGTTCCAGCCAGACACAACCGTGTCGATTGTGGTTGACGGCTTGGTTCCGTCGATAGTTCGGTGGTAGAGGCCCTGCTTCAGTGTTGCCGGGTCGTCGGCGCGAAATGCTCCGTGCAGCGTTGATCCGCTTCGATAAAGGTCAAGCTCGTAAAAGTTAACCTGGCCGCCGTTGGTGAACTTGTGCCAAGTGCCGGCTGACGCCATAGCCGGCAGTGACAGGATTGATGCGGCAATTGCCAGTGCTGCCAGGGATCTGGCAAACATCGAACGTGAGATCATTACTTCCCCCAGTATTGTGGATTTTTTGAATTTCTGCATTGGCGATGCAGAGCAGTGGCAACCTTATACTTTATGGGGGAAGTTGGGTAGTGCGGGGTGCTGATGAAAATGGATAACTATTGGCATGCCGGCTTGTAATTGCGTCGCCAAGCAGGCATTTTCAGCTTCCATTTTTGCACTCTGGCTGAGGTCATCACATGCTCCCCAAATCCATCTGTTCGAACGTGCCGAATAAACCCCTCGCTTGGGCTGCCATCGCTCGATACCGTCAGGGACACGAAACCGTAGGTATCGTTGTAGGTGTTCCAGTTCATTGCGCTTGCGCCAGTGCCTGTTGTCGCTACTGCTGCAGGGGTAAAAAGATGGTGGCGATTTGGCACTGATGTCCAGTAACGGGTCAGCAGGCGCTGGTAAACCACAGCTGAAGCGCTCATGCGTGACCAGCACTGATCACGACCCGAGAACTCCCAACCTCTGGTTCCGTTGATCAGGTAGCGATCCCTGGCTTCAACATTTTTCAGAGATAGTCTGTTTCGCTTCATAGTGACGATCCACGTCTGTGGTGGGGATGTTTGTCCCGCGCTGCACAGACCATTGGTGACTCCTTGCGTCGCGTCAATCGTTGCGCAGAATTCGCGGCTGACTCGTATTCTCGTGCCCGTCTTTGAGAAAATATTTTTGTTCCAGCTCTCGGCAAGTATGTGCCCAGCGGGTGAACCGCTTCCATCAGCCTGCGTTACGCTTGTGAGGTTCAGCAATGCGTTTGTGGCAAGATCCAGAGCCGCTGCCTGAGCTGCAGGTGTTTCGTATCCCGTTACCTCAACACAGCCCCCTCCCTTTACGGGAACAATGTACACCCTGGCTGTTCCTGAAGTGGTCGTTGCGATTCGCCCTGAAATCCATTGAAAAGATGAGACAGAAGGATCCCAAACTGCCTTTGTTTCATTTTGAACCGTGCGAACGCCTTCATTGTCACCTGTAGGAGGAGACAGGCATGGCGTCGCTGACACGCGGCTTGAGCCAGAGGTAAACGTGAGCCAGTCGGCCCACGCGCCAGAGTCGTCACGCTGCCACCCATCGGGCATGTTCCACGAAAGTGAGAGTGCCCCCTGTGCCGTGTTTTTGTCGGTGAACGTGAATGGTGTTGTTCTTGGCGAAGTTGTTGAAAGAAAACCAGCACTGGAAGGCGTTACGATTGTCAGGGCTGTAATAGCAACAGCTGAAAATATTGAGATACGGCGCCACACAAGATCACATGATAGGTGATCGCGTCGGCCACACCAGTGGCCACTTCCTGCCCAATGGATTGTGGGGTGGAAATAACACGAAGCAAACAAGTCGAGGAATCTCCGACATGCAAGTAGCACCCGCCAGATTCATTTCCCCAAACCAAACAAAGCCGACTCCTGACCCGCGGTTCGCTCATCTGCCGCCTCCGCCACCGCCCCCGCCTGTCGCAGCCGAACAACGTGCGCCGGTTCAGGGAGCACTGTTTGATGTAGGGCAGGTAGCTCCGAAGTTGGTTGAGCAGACAAGTGAGAAGAAGCCGGCTCCGCCAGTTCAGCTCAGGCTATGGAATGAGCCGGAATGGGTGCATGCCTCGCAGGTTAGAGGCCCGGCAAATCCAGATGCAGTATTTCCCAACTCAAACTGTGCTCCTACGTCTACTGTCATGGCTCTGAGAATGATTGGCAAGGACGTGCCAGGTTTTGCTGGTGGAAGGGTGCAGGATGCGATTGATGCCGTTCGTATGCTGGCCACGGGCAAGAATGATCACAGTGTCGGTGTGTATCCGCAGGCTCTTGTGCCTGTGCTTGAAAAGGCAGGTACGCGCCCCAGGGTTACAAAGTCGTTTGACGATGTGATCGATGCAGCAAAAAAAGGAATCCCGGTATTGATATCAAGGAACTCTGGTGAGCGCGAATCCTATGATGGCATGAACTTTCCTCCTACGCTCAACTACGGCTATTTGGGACACATGGTCGTTGTATCTCGATTTGACAAACCAACTGGCCGATTTACGGTAAGTGACCCCGGCAAGCATCACGCGGTATATGTCACTGAGGATGACCTGCAGAAGTTCGCTCTGGGGCGACCTGCTGACAAGAACGGCACCAGGAAGTTCTCAAAGGATGAAATGTGTTATGAAGCTGTAATCGTTGATGACAAATCTGTTGATGTGATGATTCCCATGCGCAGATGAACCGCTAATGCCGAATGGCTTT
>CAYTTD010000171.1:0-4934 GCA_964440595.1 uncultured Gaiellales bacterium | reverse complement strand
AATCCGGAAAACCTACGACGGTTTGCAGCCAGGTTTGAAGGCGATGCACGACTCACGACAACGGTATGTGACGTATCTGATCCTGCAGCGGCTGAAAAAGCAATGAGCCCTGTTGACGGTGTACTGAGCGCCATCCACTACAGCCTGAATCCTATGCTTACAGGGATTGCCATCAAGTGCCAAACGAATCTCGTTGATCTGGGTGGCAATAACGATGCAGTTCGAAGTCAACTAGAGCTTGATAGCCACGCGAAAGCCGCCGGAGTTTCAATTATTCCAGACTGTGGACTTGCGCCTGGTTTTGCAACGATGCTTGTGTCATGGGGAGAGAAGCATCTCGAGTGGGCACGTCACGTGAGAATTCGGGTTGGTGGTCTGCCAATGGACCCTCGCCCGCCATATTTTTACGAGCGCCTCTTTGCTGTCGAGGGATTGATCAATGAGTACGTTGAACCGCCGCTGCTTGTTCGCGAGGGCAGGATCATAGTGGGCGAGCCGTTGGGTGATATCGAGATCGTGGATTTTGCAGATCCGGTTGGTCGCCTGGAAGCGTTCAACACATCAGGTGGTCTGTCGACCATGGGCGAGACCTGGACAAATTCCGCTGATCCGAAACAATCACGTTTTCAGACGATGGACTATCGCACTCTGCGCCTGCCCGGACACGCGTTTGCAATGCAGTGGATGATGCATCTGGGGCTTTTTTCGTCGGAGAAAATTCAGGTTGGTGGGGGAGATGATGCGATTGAAATTTCTCCACGGTCGATTACACGAAAGCTCATCGAAGAGAACGTTCCCCTGTGCGAGCGTGATCGCGCAATTGTTCGGGTAACCTTTAGCGAGTTTGAGGACGCAGCCGCAGGCAGGAGTAGGACGCTCGAGATAGTTGACGAGTATGACTCATCAACCGGCTTCACGGCTATGGCACGCACTACAGCATGGCCCGCCACCACGATTTCATTGATGCAGTGCAGAGGACAAATTCAAAGGCTCGGTGTGGTTCAACAGGAACTAGCGGTCGATCCGGATCTTTTCCGCAGTCAGATCGAGAGCAAAGGGATAATCATCAGGGAGTACTGAAAGCTGCTGGACCAAGTGACTCACGGTGGTGCGGCGAATCGAAATCAAGGGCGGGGCCCTTTGGCACGATCCGCGTTGGATTTATTGCGGGGTGGGTCATGTAGTAGTGCCGTTTGATGTGGTCAATATTGACTGTCTCCGCCACACCGTCAATTGCGTAAATATCTCGAAGGTACCCGGATAGATTCTCCATGTCTGCAATGCGATGAAGATTGCATTTGAAGTGTCCAACATAGACAGCGTCAAAGCGTATCAGTGTCACAAAAAGACGCAGATCGCACTCTGTGAACCGGTTACCAACCAGCCATCTACTGGTAGAAAGCTTGTGCTCGAGTCGGGCGAGCTCGTTGAAGAGTATGTCGAATGCTTCGTCATAAGCTGACTGGGTAACGGCAAATCCACACCTGTAAACACCGTTATTGACGGAGTGGTAAATGCGTTCGTTTTCATCATCAATCTCCTGCGCCAGTTCAGCAGGGCACAGGTCTCGTTCCGCGTAGGTCGCCCAACTGTTGAACTGCGCGTTCAACATCCGAACAATTGACGATGACTCGTTGGAAACAACCGTTCGTGTTTTTTTGTCCCATAGCGTAGGTGTGGTTACGCGTCCCTTGTAGTTGGGATCACACAACAGGTATGCCTCGGAAAGGAAGTCAAATCCTTCCGGATCCTCATCGCACATCGCTGAGTACTCATCCGTTAACCGCCAGCCTCTCTCATCGCGAACCGGATCGACAATCGTCATACCAATTGCTGACTCGAGACCTTTCAACTTACGGGTAAGGATCGCGCGGTGTGCCCAAGGGCAGGCGTAGGAAACATAAAGGTGGTAGCGATTTGCGGCTGGCTGGTGCACCGGCGCGCCGTCTGCGATCAGATCCTGAAATCTGCTCACCTGACGAACAAATGAGCCGTCGGCTTTTGTTTCAGCAGCGAATTGAGGAGTGGGCCTAGAGGTCATGAATGGGGTTTACCGCATGTCTGCCGATTGTCAAACACCCGAATCGGCTTCCGCCCAAAACAGGCAGAGGCAAACACCAAACCGGCAGACGTTACAAAGACCGATCGACTCCTCAGGTCAAAAAGTGTCAAATCTCTTCAAAAGGTCAAACTCATTGGCGGCTGAAAGTGACAGAAGCCCAGCGGCACCAATGAGTGTTGGGGGAGTAGGTACAAGCATCAGTGCGCCGCCCAGGGCGCCAAGGGTTGCTCCACGACCCTCCTTGGTATTGATGAGAGCTTTTGGTCCCTGCCGTTCAACGAGCGTCGCACCGCGGAAGGTGTTTACACCTACAACGATGGCTGGAAGTGCCTTGCCAAGAAATCCTGCGAACTTCATGAGTCTTGATGACCTGGTGCCCTGGGCCACGGCCTTGATTGGATCATCAACTGCGTTGAGTGCGTTCGAGGCGCGTATGGTTCCGGTTAGGCCGGCGTCAAGCGCACCTGCCTGCGTCACCGCGGTCAGGGTACCTGGAATGCCTGTGGGGATCGATCCGGGTAGTGACGCTACCGCTGGCAGTGCGGCCATGGTTATCGTGTTCGCGATGTTTGCGATACGCGATTGAACACTTTGAATTGACGATGCCGGGTTGACCATTATCTGAACATCGACGCGAGGTGCAGCAAAGTTGCACCAAAGAGGCCATTGTGTGGCCGACATGAGTGTTCCGTTCTGGTGATGCGTAACCCCGCTTGGCATCTGAACCGAGCCATATGGATTTTGGTCTCTGCACGCATTCAAGAAACAAAGCTCCTGCATTTTTCGAAGTTTTGGCATAGGGACTGGCGCAATAGGGAGCGGAATGATGTCGGCTATTACAGGTATTTTTTCTTTGCGAAGGTGCCTGGGCGCCGCAGGGTTGGTCGCAGGCGCAATAGCACTTGCAGGATGCGCAAGAAGCACCAGGTACGAGCCAGAGCCTGACGACGAACAATCAGTCACCGGTCTGGTCAGCGAGCCTCTGGAAGATACTTCTACGAGTCTTCGCGTGGCGCAACTGAATGCGTATAACCTGTTTGACACGGTCGACGACTCGAACCAGGACGAAGTTCTAACGAAGGCTGAGTACGAGGGAAAACTGCACAAGCTCTCGATCACAATTAGTGACGCCATGGGCGCTCCAGACATAATTGGAATGGAAGAGGTTGAGAATGAAAAAGTGCTGCTTGATCTGGCGGCTCAGCCAGCGTTAGCGGCTTTCGACTACAAGCCGATCATCATAGAAGGGTCTGACCCACGTGGCATAGATACCGCCATTCTCTATCGGTCTGATCGTGTTTCGCCAAGTGACATTCGTCAGGAGAATACAACGGCTCCAAGCGACACCGGCAGAAACATCAAAATCTTTACCCGTCCGCCTCTCCTGGCAACGTTTCATCCTTTGAAAAACGGTGTAGTTGATGCGGAGTCAGGACAATCATTAACCGTCATGGTGAATCACTTCACATCAAAGCTACAGGGTGACGAAAGTGCTGAGAAAAGGATGTTGCAGGCCGAATTCCTTGCGTCACTGGTAGACAGCATGAGCGGCGCTGCCAACGTCGCTGTGATCGGTGACCTCAATGAGGAGCCTGGTGAACGTGGTTACAACACGCTGGTTGACGCCCCAAGGATAAACTCCAGCTTCGAAAACGCACTGGTTGGATCCAGATTGGTCAATGTAGCTTCGGAGCTTCCCGAGGAACAGCGCTACTCTTATCGTCGGGGAAGTGACAGAAGCCTCCTTGATCATGTACTGCTGGAGCCCGATCTGATGAACAACGTCACCGCTGTTTCAATTCCCCGAATTTCCAGCGAGGCATCTGAGACACTGGTTGACGATTACACAACATTCATGCGTGCTGGCGACCACGATCCTGTGGTCGTTGACATGACTCTGTGAAGATAGGGGCACCTGGACTCGAACCAGGGACCACTCGATTATGAGTCGAGCGCTCTAACCAACTGAGCTATACCCCCGTAGGATTACTTCAGATTGGCGCCATAATAACTGATCAGGCAGCGGTGGCGCCTCCTGTGTGCCTGATACAAATTAGCTACGTCCGGGTACGAAATGAACAAATCGAGTTCAATAAGGAGCAGTGCTGATGGCAGGGCACAGTAAATGGGCCAACATCAAACATCGAAAAGGGGCACAGGACAAAAAACGCGGAATACTTTTTTCAAAGCTTTCCCGCGCAATCACTGTCGCTGCCAAGCAGGGGATGCCTGATCCGGCGGCAAACGCTGCACTTGCACAGGCGATCCAGACGGCGCGCGATAACTCGATGCCAAAAGACAACATCGAACGAGCGATTCAGAAGGCCACTGGTGCTGGCGATGCCAATACCTATGAGTCTGTCGTCTATGAAGGGTATGGCCCGAGTGGAGTTGCGGTGATTGTTGAGTCCCTGACCGACAATCGCAACCGTACTGCGGCAGATGTGCGACACGCGTTTACGAAGAGCGGTGGCAGCCTGGGTACAAGTGGTTGCGTCTCGTGGATGTTTAATCGCGTTGGTGAAATACAACTGGCCCAGGGCAGTGACGAGGAGGAGGCGCTTCTGGCAGCGGCGGATGCCGGTGCCGAAGATGTATCAACCGAGGACGGTTATGTAATGGTTACCTGCGATTCGTCAGTTCTTATGGAGGTAAGAGCTGCGCTTGAGGATGCAGGTATGACCGTTGAGCGCAGCGAGTCGGTGTTACAACCCACCAACAGTGTAGAACTTGATGAGTCTGGTCTGAGATCAACGTTGAAGCTGATCGATGCGCTTGAGGATCTGGATGACGTACAAAAGGTGTGGAGCAACTTCGAAAGTAGCGATGAATTGATGTCTGCGGTGATATCAGAGTGACATCGACAAACCTC
>CAYTTD010000170.1:0-4945 GCA_964440595.1 uncultured Gaiellales bacterium | reverse complement strand
GCCGCCACCGGGTAACTGCTTGCCAACCATTTTTTGTCAACTAATAGTGAACAATAGTGAACGAATGGGTGCTTGTAGTTTACTATTGCGCCCCTTAACATTTCTGCCAACAGATCACTTCCCCACAGAATGGAGCCCACAAATGAATATCGCATCTGCACCCCTTACACCTGCATCGTCCAGCCAGGCATGGCCATCAGCCGGATGGCACGACTGGACCCCCACAGCAGACCGCTTCCTGAAGGATCGGCCCGGCGGCGTGATGAGCGCAGTTCAGTTCGTACCCAACAAAGAGGCAATCGGTCAGGCCGACTTTTCCTTCGGCGGCAACTTTGGCGCACACGGCGTTTTCGATCTCTTCAAGGGAATTGAGGAGGGTCGCCACTCGTCACGTGAAGGAGCCATGGCATTCGCCCAGGCGCTCAACGGAGTTCAGGGAATACTTGGAGTCTTCAAGGAAGACGACTCATTCGTAACCCGCCAGGTCGTCGTATCAGACGCCAACCGAATTCCCATGGTTGAGAAGCAGGATGCGGCAGCACCAGCTCGCGAAATGCCAGAGACGCTAGTGAAGCTGCGCGCAGTTGGCGAGCCAAATGGATCCTGGGGCCACGGCGACTTCCGCACGCTCTCAGGACTGAAGTTCAACGACGATAGCCTGCTGGCATTCGTTGGAGAAGACTTCCAGATTGCCCAGTAGACGACTTGGGGTCGATGAACGAGGTGCGCTCACCACATGAGGCTCCCACCGCTTCATCGACCCCTCCTCGTTTACAAACCCCAAGTTCTCAGTATGATAGTTTCGTCAACCTATGGTTGATGTTACACGGATCAGGTACTTCGTAGTGGTAGCCGAAACCGGGTCAGTGCGAAAGGCCGCAGACCTCCTCCACATCTCGCCTGCTGCACTCTCAAAGGCAGTGAAGGTGCTTGAGCAGGAGCTGGGCACAAGGCTTGTCGAGCGGGTCGGCCGCGGCATAGAGCTGACGGATACAGGGAGACGACTCGTCATCAAGGCGCGACCCCTGCTTGATCAGGTTGCCTCACTGGCAGATGAATTGAACTCTCGAAGACCAACAGGGCCTCAGCCTGTGCGCATTGGTTCACACGAAGTCTTCGGCACCTACGTCGCAACCGAGTTTGTTGCAAACCTTCCGCACGACACACCCTTCTCGCACCGGTACTTCGTGCCCGGTGAAATTGAGCAGGCCCTGCTCGACGAGGTGATTGACATAGGTATCTCGTATATTCCTGTGCCAACTGCGGGCACCGAAACCACGGAGGTCGCCCGCTCACCCATGGGTATCTGGGGCCTTCCCAAGATGCGCCGACGAGCCTTTGACAACTTGCCCTTTGCCGCACCAATCGGGCCCGTTATCGGTTCCGCACTTCGCGCTCAGGGGCTTGACGGATGGCCCGACGATCGCATTCCACGGAAGGTTCCGTACAGAGTCACTCACACAGAGTCGGCGCTTCAACTTTGCCGCGCGGGTCTTGCCGTTGCATACTTCCCCGAGTTTGCAGTACGGCTTCACAACAAGGTTACCGACAAGGCATTTCGCCTTGTGCAACTTCCCAGCCCAAAAGGGCTTGGCAAGCACAAGCAGCCAATACACGTAATAACGAGGTCTGGCGAAAGCAAGAGGTTTGGCGTAACTGAAATCACAACCACGCTGAAGAGCTTGATCAGGTAAGGCTGCACAAATTATTCAACTCAGGCGCACATCAATCAATAAAGGTTGACTACAACGCTTGTCTTGCGCTTTTTAGCACCCTGCCGACTGGTTATCACAAGCCTTGCCTTTACTGCAGTGCCGCCGCGCGCGACATCAACAAAGCGCTTGATCTTGGTACCGAGCGGCGTGAACTTGACCCGAACCTGCGCCTTTCGCCCTGCAGCAATTTTTTTGCTTACTGAACCAATCGGCACTGCTTTTGGCTGCCTTTTCAGATCGGAACGCAGAACGTATCGACCTGCTTCAAGGCCAAGGGCGAGGATTACTCTGGCGCGAGCGCGGTCGCGGGAATACGACACACCTCGCGCCAATGTAACGGCAGATTTCAAGGCTGCGATATCGCTCGCCGTTGGGGTAGTTTTTGTGAGAGCTCGAAAAATTGCGGCACCATCATCGACAGCGCCACCTCGCACGAAACCTGCGGTGCCAGTAGCGGGAAAGACCTGTTCCAAGGCGGCATCTGCAACCTGCAGCTTCAACTCATGCTCCGCATCATTTGACGCCTTGAGGTAGTCATTGAATTCCTGAAACTGCTTTGCGGCCCCCTTCTCTTTGTCAACGGTAATGCTTTTCTGTAGATCCTGAACAGCATCCAGGGCGTCTTTCATCTGAGTCCACCTTTTGGCGTTTTCTTTGTTCTGCTGCTCAATCATCTGGCCATAAATGGTTGTTGTGTCTTTCGGTACCGTTGCCTGCACGGAAGTGACGCACTGAATTCCGAATTGGCAAGACATAGGTACCAAACCATTCACGCTTCCAGGAACCTCAGCAACCAACCCACCGACCTGCACCGTCCTAACAGGGGCGACGCCCACAACACTCCATGCATGAGTTGTAAATCCGGGACACAGGTGCAGACCAGCACAGTTGCTACCCGGACTGTCAATGAAAAAGATTCGCGGCATGCTTACCTTGATTTCAATCCACTGCCAGGTTGCGCCCGCCTGGGGTACTTTCACGGTACAGGTAAGGTCAGAGGCGCCGCAACCAGATTCAACAGTGCCGCCCCCTTGGCTCCAGACAATTGATCCCGTCTCTGGAGCATATTGCGCTGAATTCGTGTCGGATATCGCTGACAACGTCACTGATGACCCACCAGCGGCAACCTGCGAAGCAGTCATCGTAAGATTTCCCCATCTCGGTAAACACCATGGCGCGGCCAGCCAGCCTGATGTTGCGCCCGCATAGTAGTAGCCATACGAAACGCCATCAACGGTTGTGCCCTCTCCTTCACCACAGTAACTGGGCACATGGCCAGCGGGAAGCTCGTGCCCTGGGGCGGCTGGTATTGCATTAGCAGCTGGCGCAGCCCACAGTGCGGAAGCGATCATGCAGAATGCGGTGACAAATTTCACGGTACGGTTCATTGCCAAACGAGTAAACATTGCTGAATCCTGCCATAAATGCTCCCCATGCACCGGCGCTTGCCAATTATTCGGCTAAACTGATTGTCATGCAAACTGAACCAGACACGCTCTCAAACGAAGATTGGAAAAAACGCCTCTCTCCAGAACAGTACCGCGTATTGCGGGAACACGGCACCGAAGCCCCGTTTACGGGCGAGCTCCTTGATTGCAAGGCTGAGGGAAACTACCTTTGCGCCGGCTGCGGGGCGGTGCTCTTTGACTCCACCGCAAAATTTGACTCTGGCACCGGTTGGCCCAGCTTCACTGAAGTTGCAAACACAGAGTCAGTAAAGCTTCTCGAGGATTCATCACATGGCATGAGACGAACAGAAGTTCGATGTGCAAATTGTGACGGCCACCTAGGGCACGTGTTTCCGGATGGACCAGGACCATCCGGGCAGCGGTTTTGCATCAACAGCTGCGCTCTTTCAATGGACGAGAAATAACCAGGCAACTAGCGAATTTCTCCCGCAAAAAATGAGCGCAGGACGCTGTCGTCAAACTGAAGCATTGCATAGCCACGCGCCAACGATTCCCTCTGTGACGCAGACACGGTTGACGCAAGCTCAATCTGCATCGTCCGAATGACATAGTGCTGATCGGCCCTTTGAAGAAGCAGACCGCCGAATGGCTCAGAGGGTAGGCGATTTGAGGCTTGTTTAAGCGCCAAAATTGCGCGATAACGACCGTCTTCGATTGGTAGCTTTCCGAATATGTCCCCTGCATTGATTTTGCCAAGCTGATGACCTCCTGGCTTTTCAAAAACGATACCGATATGAGAAGCGCGAGCGACGATTCCGGCGCCACCAAACACTGATTGGCTCGAAATACTCACTTAGCGTAAACCTTGCTAAACATCTGCGTGTTTTTAAACATCGTGGCTCCATCTGCATAATCAAACGCACCGGCTTCACGAACCTGGTTGGCGCGCGCGAGTAGCGCCTCAAGGGTAAGTGGCCGCAAGCCGTCATGCGCGTTGTACCAATTGGTCAAAGCCTCGTCAGTCAAGTGTTGCCTAAACCATGCAACGGCATCGGCCCCTAACTCTGTATGCCCGTTGGCACCTTGGTAGTCAGCGCGGAGCATCGGACGCAGACTTTTTCTCGCAGCGAAGTCTCCGTGGCCAATCGAAGCGTTATCGATCAACGCAAAACTGCGCTCCGCTGTATCTACTATAAGGTTGCGAGGCCGCCGATCACTGTTGCCAATCAGGTAGTCAAAGACCCGAGCCAGGTCAACTTCCAATGCGGCAAGCCGTGACTGCATTGCCGGTTCAAGACCTGGCAGATCACGCTCGATGCCAGCGAGGACCGTGCGAAACAGCTCGTCAGCATTCATGACCGATGCATCAGAAGCGGAGATACCCGCCGCAAACATCATACGAACTCCGTCATCACCTAATGGCACAGCGGCAGGTACCCGGTGAGATATTCCCACGATCGGCGCCAGATCACTTGCTGCCACTTCAGCCCGCCCCTGAATGCCCTTTGTTACTGTGATGGCACTGGCCCCTGATGCCGCATCGGTTAACGACTGGATTGGCAGTCTTCCTGCGTGATTGCCCGGCGCCGTTGCAGTGCGTCCAATTTCAGTTATGGCGACAGTAGGCGACGCGACCAAGGAAGCCAAATTACGGCGGGCCGCAAAACCCACGTTATTTATCTGCATGAGCAGATGTGCAAGCGTCGGCTCAAGAATCAAGAATACCCCCTGTGTTGATTTATCGAGTCGCGCATGCAAGTCGTTGCAGACACGCTGACCGCCAACCCTCACGATAATCAGAAAATAACGCGGGGTTGCGTG
>CAYTTD010000169.1:0-4971 GCA_964440595.1 uncultured Gaiellales bacterium | reverse complement strand
GACCCTAGCTATATCAAGGTGTTTCCAACAATGAGTGGCCAAAACAAAAAATCAGGAGGCAGCAGCGGCGCATCAGCCCGCAAGATTGTTGCTGAAAACAGAAGGGCACGGCACCGTTTTCAGATTCTCGAAACCATTGAAGCTGGCATATCCCTGGTTGGCACCGAAGTCAAATCTCTGCGCGAGGGGCAGTGCACAATTGGCGATGCCTATATCACCGTAGGTGACGGGCAGGCGTGGCTGACGGGAATGCATATTCCACAATATGCACACGGCAATATCCACAACCACGACCCCGACCGCACCAGAAGAATGCTTCTGCACAAGCGAGAGATCGCCGACCTCGAAAAGCATGTCTCGCAACTTGGGCACACCGCAGTGCCTCTCAGCGTCTACTTTACCCGCGGTAAGGCTAAGGTACTTGTTGGTATTGCCAAGGGTAAGGATACGATTGATCGGCGTCAATCGATCAAGGAGCGAGATACCAAGCGTCAGGTTGAGCGCGAGCTTCGCATGAAGATGCGCTGAAGTTCGGACTCTGATCGACTGCAGTGACGGATCCCCGTTGCGCGCATATTTGAGTCAGCGTACATTGGTAATGAACGGGGACAAGATGCATTACTCAGTCAGGTGATGGGTCTTTCGTACATGCGAGTGGTGTTCACATGTACGAGCACAGGGGGAACAACGATGAGTTTGTCAGTAGGTAGCCCAACAGGAATGATGGGGCAGATGGCGACAGGTGGATTACCAGCGCAACCACCGGCTCCATCTGCGGGTTCAGGTGCGGCAATGACGGTTCCCCCGGGATTTACTCCACCCGGAATAGCAAAGAAGATGGATAGCACCACCGGAGGTGGACAGGCTATCCAGGGGGCGGACACGCTCGGAGCTCTGGTGGGAGTTCTTCAGGGGCTGGTAACAGCACTGACTCAGCTCGTACAGGCAATTTCCCAGCTCGCCGGTGGTTCAGCCGTAAAAGGGGCAGCAGGCGGCGCGGCTTCTGCCGGTCAAATGATCAATGCCGGCTCGACGCTTGCCGACAAGACATCTACAAGCCCTGAGTATGGCAAGGGGCGGGACTACTCAAGCACGAAAGAGGACCACGATTTTGAGAACCGAGTGGTTGAGCTCGTCAACAAAATTCGCGCCCAGCACGGCCTAAAGCCACTGGCGTTCGACGCAGCGCTCGACCGGGCGGCCGAGAAACATGCAGATCATCAGGCGCGTGTCGGCAAAATGGCGCATGATGGCATTGGTGACGGCACGCCCGGCGAGCGCATACGCGCTGAAGGTTTCTCAAATGCCTGGGGCGAAAACGTTGCCACTGGTCAGCTGACACCCGAGCAGGTTGTGAACGAGTGGATGGCGAGCCCAACCCACCGCGCAAACATTCTGAAGGCGGATTACAACAAGTTGTCAGTTGCCTACACTACCGCTGCTAATGGTCGCACCTACTGGGCTCAGGAGTTTGGCGCGTAAAGGCTCAGGATCTTGGCGCGCAAAGGATCAGGATCTAGGCGCGTAAAGGCTCAGGATCTAGGCGCGTAAATCGCCGCAGGCAGACTTTTATTCGCATATGAGATAAAAGTCCGCCTGGAGTGTAATTTTATGCTCGAATCATGCGTACTGGCGAAGCGCACGAACATCCATTGAGATCGCGGCGCGCAGGTCAGGGGAAACATCACCGCTTGGCATAGCGCCCTTCATGACCTCATACTTGCGAATCGCTGACTCGGTTTTTGCATCGAGGCGACCAGTAAGCTTGCCTCGATAAATTCCAAGTCGCTTCAACGACTTCTGGGTCCAGCGAATCTGTGGCGATTGATCACCGCGCGTGAACACCTTGCCTTTGAGCGGGCTGATCATCGCTGATGGTGGCATTCCTGCGCCGTTTGGAATTCCACCAGGTAGCATCGTTCCATTCTGCGATGCCTTGAGCGCAAGATTCTGCTTGCGGCGGTCTACCAATCCTTTGACCAGCCCGAGAAGGGCACCTGCGCCTGCGCCAATTGCGGCTCCAATCGGCACTGACAGTGCACCGACCGGCCCGAGGAATCCAGCGGGCAATAGGCCAACGCCCGCACCAAGTACTCCACCAACTGCACCACCAACAAGCATCTTCTTGATGATGGACATAGCTCCTCCTGGCTGCGCGGTAAGCGCGCCAGGCACTGCACCTTGCCCAGGTATTGGCATTCCACCACCACTTGGCAATTGCGTTGCGCTCATGCCAAGAACACCTGCAGGTGCTGCTGTCATGGTCTGTGATGAGCTTCCGATTCCGAGCAATGACATTTTCTTCTACCTTCCCAATCAGTTCATTGGATGCTCAAACGCAAATTCTTTGTGCGCTTGATCACTTTTGGCTGAGCATGTTGTGCAAGACACACACTCCAAACAACATGCATCCGTGTATCGCGAAGTGCAGCAGATTGGATTCAATGCGGCCACAGGTTGGCCTTTGAATCAAACCGATCAGTCGCCCGCTAGTCGTCATCCTCTTCAGACTCGTCAGGATGATCTTCGACGTCCTCAATGTCTTCAGCGTCTTCAATGTCTGATTCGTGCTCAGACTCGTTTTCAACTTCACCCTTGGATCCGCTATTGGCACGATCACCATCTTTGCTGGCATCGCCTTGGCCGGTACCATTTCCACGAGGGGGGTTTGGCTGGCGATCAACACTTGAGTTGGCCTGTGCCTTATTTCTGCTGGGTGAACTACCCCCAACTTGCTCAATAGGATTGGAATCCGCAGACCCCTTGATGCGTTTTACTTTCTTTCTCGCCCGCTTCTTTGGTACCGGTTTTTTTTGTATCTTCTCTGTTTTTTCAATCGGTAGAACAGGTTGAAGATTTCCGACTCGATCCTTTGAACTGGCTCCGTTCAATCATCCAAAGGTGATCAGAGCACTAACCCCGCCAAGAAGAAGTATGGCGCGCACTAATAGCAGAACCTGTATCAGGCGATTGTTCACGTTTACATTATCCCGCTTTGGCGAAAGCCGCGTGATCTGGCCTTGCAGATTGGTCTCGACGCCAACTGCTTATCTCCCGGGGTCGGTTAATACCAAGAACGCCCACTACGTCACCACTTGCATTGCGATACTCAACGAGTAGTGAGGATGCTTCAGCGTCATGCACGGTCACGCTGCCCTCAGGCTGAAGTCCACTGCCAGCGAGCTGTAATCTCAGGTCAAACTGATCACTCCAAACATACGAAACCGGTTGAGGCAACACCTGGGTGCCTCCTGCAATCTTGTTCGCAACGCGCCGCGCTTGCACATCAGCGTGGCACCAATGTTCGTTCCGGCGCCACACGTTGGTGCCTGAATCAAAGTTTAGGCTTACGTCGCCGATCGCGTAGACACCTTCATGCCTGGTCTGCCCAAATTGATTTACGGGAATACCAGCACCACTTCCCCCCACCAGCTCATCGTTTCCAATGGTTCCGATTCCAACCACAATCAAGTCAGTTTCAATGCTCCTCCCACTCGAGGTGCGAATGCGGCACGCATCGCCATGGTGGTCAACGTCAACTCCTACAACCTGATCACCTGTATGTAGATCAACGCCACATGATTGGTAGTGACCCGCCAAAACACTGCCTGCTTCAATGCCCAACGTGTTTGCGAAAGGGATCTCCGCTGACTCGATCATCGTTACCTGATGCCCCATGCCGATCGCTGATGACGCCACCTCACTTCCGATGAATCCACACCCGATGATTGTGACTCGAGCGCTTGAATGCTGCGACATCAAGCTTTTCAGTCGGTATGCGTCAGTGAGGGTCCTGAGATAAACAACGTTTCCTGCGCCCGCAAAAAGCGGAGACGTTCGAGGGCGAACTCCCGTGGCAATCACCAGGGTATCCCACTCAACCTGACGCCTATCCTTCGACTCGTCTCCCCTTAAAAGCCAAATCTCGCCGGCACTAACCTGCTCAACCTTTGTGTTGAGAACGACATCTATCGAGGCGTCGTTCAGCTTTTTCATTGAAGTGAGATAAAGATCATCTGCGCGCCGACTGCCAACCAGAAACTCCTTCGACAAAGCGGGCCGCTCGTAAGGTAATTCAGACTCGCTGCCAACTATGGTGATCCGCCCATCGAATCCAGCCGAACGCAATCCTGTTGCGCAGCGGAGCGACGCCAATCCAAAACCTACGATTACGAGGTCGTGCTTTCTCATACGATCTGTTCTCCTGAATCCGCTCTGAAGATTGAGATTGCAGCCATAGGGCAATGCTGCGCCGCTGCAATAACCTGTTCAGAGTCGCTGCTCTCAACAAGTTGAGAGGCAATGCCGTCGTCCCCCATCTCAAAAGCTGACGGATCTGCCCTCACACAATCACCCATTCCGCTGCAGGCTGACTTATCCAACCGGACCAGATATTCACCCATTGCCTTCTCCCTCCTTTTTTGCCACAGGCATCTTTTTTGTTACCTGAGTTGAACCTCCATCCATGAAAACGCGGAAAGCAATCAATGCTCCAACAACGCCAATACTCAATGCATACATCTGTTGCACCCACCAGATCTGCGAATCGCTTCCAGCGAAAATGCCGTGCATGGCAGCGAGCCCCCAGATCAGAAACACAACCTTGTGCAGTGCTCGCCAACGCTTCACACCGATTCTGCTACGAAGGGAGAACGACAGATGTACGACGACCCAAAGCTCGGTCGCAATGACGCCAACAGATGTTGCAACTGGAGCATGACCACTCAGGCCAGGAACGAATGCAGCGAGAAGTGGGATATCAATGTGAGCGTCCGCAACCAGAAGAGCTGCGTGAAGAACCACACTCAGGATTCCGATGGTGGAAATCGTCTGGTGGACGGCAGTGATTATTGCTGGTGATATCGACCTTCCAAACAACCTGGTTTTGAGCGGCAATCCTGCAATCACTGCGCATGTAAGAGCCCCGTAGGCAAACAGCCCAGATGTTCAGGCACGGAGCCAAACCAGAGG
>CAYTTD010000168.1:0-4983 GCA_964440595.1 uncultured Gaiellales bacterium | reverse complement strand
CTCCTAGCGTGGCTATCTGTGTGACCGTGCGAGGCGTTTCCATGATGCTGCCAAACTCATGCTGCGCTGGCCTTGGAACTGCACGTATCCCGAGCATTCGTAGAGCACATCCTGGTGAAGCGATAACGGTAGCTCCATCCTGTATCAGCCTCACACCACCTGCGTGCTCAGCCTGGGATATGCCGCCGATCATTACGCCCACAGGAAGGCCCAGATCAAGTGCGTGGTTGGCTGTCTGCAAAGAACCGCTTCGTTCACCCGCCTGCATAACGATCAACGCGTCTGATAAAGCCGCGATCAAACGGTTTCTCTGCGGGAACCACTCCTTACGCGCGGTAGCGTGCGGCGCATACTCGCTAATCAGCACGGCATTTCCTTCACGCAATTGATCGAATATTTTTTGGTTTCTCCTCGGATAAACAACGGACGTACCACACCCGAGCACAGCGATCGTTCCACCGGTCGCATTAACACCTGCCACGTGCGCCGTGGCATCGACTCCCATTGCCATTCCGCTAACAAGGCAAACGCCTTGAGCCGCCAGCGCCTGCGCCGTCTTTTTAGCTAGCACGATGGTTTCTCTAGTTGGGCGTCTCGACCCCACAATACCGGCCGATAACCAACCACTCCGTTTTTTGTCGAGCAACGAAAGATCTCCAGCAATGTGAAGACCAAATGGAGCGCAAGACAGTTCCCGAACTACTTTGGGCATTCGACTGTCGCTTCGTAGGATTACTGAGGCAGGCACGTTGTTCGGAGCTGATCGAGCCATTTTGAGAAAATGGCCAAGTTTCTTAAATGGACCACGGCGTCGCGCAAGAGCTTCAAGAACTTCCGAAGCCTTGCGGTGTGCACACGACTTGTGGCAGGCAAGGTTCATGTTGGTTTGCCATGAAGCCCACAAAAGCATCCACTCGGCTTCTAGCTCTGAATGATCGTGAGTTGCCGTAACTTCCATCAAGATTCGCCTCCAGTGACGTCGGCGATTGTCGCGAGATTGCCCGACAAAGAGATTGCCTTTGCAAGATGTTTGGATTCAACGCGGGCAGTCGAACACTCAAGATCACCAATCGTGAGCGCCAACGCGAGAATGCTGGTCTGCCGCCGGGCACTGATTCCAAAGGCGGAAATGGCACCATTCAAAAGATCAACAGCATTTGGTGCGATGGGGACTCGCGAGATTCGTCGACCGTTGACCATTGAGTTCAGTACGTTTTTTCCCCAGCGCTTATGCTGCATGTCTCTAGCCTGAACAACCCTTTCAGCCAGCACAGCAGAGGGGATACCGTCGGGCAAATTCGAGAGTCCCTGGGCAGGAGGATCCATCGGAACTGAAACGGCAAATCGTTCAAAGATGGCCCCACTGACCCTGTTTTGGTAACGCTGCACGTCAAGCTCCGTACACTCACAGACCTTTCCGGCGCTCGCCCCTCGCCTGCCACACCGACAAAGGTTCATCGCTGCAACAAGCTGGACCCTGGCTGGGTACCTTGCGAACCAGTTTGACCTACGGACAACCACGACTCCGCTTTCCAGAGGTTGCCGAAGGGCGTCTATTGCGTTTGGCCTGAACTCTGGCAGCTCGTCAAGAAAAAGCACTCCGTTGTGGGCAAGTGTCATCTCACCTACAACCGGCTTGGAAGAGCCACCTCCAATCAGCGCCTGTGTAGTTACCGAGTGGTGCGGTGCACGGAATGGGCGAGCGCCAAATTCAAAATCGTTTTCTAATCCTGCAGCGTCGTGGATCGTTGCTACCTCGAGTGACTCAATTTCGTCGGGTGGCGGCAACAGGCCCGGAAGCCTGCTTGAGATCATTGTCTTGCCGCATCCAGGCGGCCCGTGCAGGATCAGATTGTGACCGCCAGCTGCAGCCGTGACTGCCGCTTCCACTGCAAACGCTTGCCCTTTGACATCGCGCATATCCCCATAGCTTGTTGAAGGCGGGCCAGTGCGGCGAATTTGCTTTCCGCTTGAGAGGGCTAGCTTCGGGGTTGCAAGTTGCACGACCAAACCCCCAAGGTGATCAGAGGCGATAACGGGGACGCCTGAAGCAGCTGCCAGACCATTTGAATCACTGGCAACGACCAATCCTTTCAACCCAAGCTTTGATACCAGGAGTGCCGCCGCAAGGCTACCTCGGGTAGGACGAATAGTGCCGTCCAGCCCCACTTCGGCGTGCGCACAGATCTTCTCTACACGCTCTGCCGGCACTACCTTCATCGCAGCAAGAACAGCCAACGCGATTGATAGATCAAACGCAGCGCCGCTCTTTGGCAGGTCGGCGGGGGACAGACTTACGGTAATCCTCTGTAGAGGCAATTCAACGCCGATCGCGAGGAGTGCACAGCGAATCCGCTCTCGAGCTTCACGCGCTTCAGACTCCCGCAGACCAATAATCGTAAATCTTGGAAGCCCCCTTTCACCATGGGCTTCAACCAACACTGGCTGGCCTTCAACCCCTATCAGGGAACACGCTCTTGTGGATGCGAACATGCAGGGATGGTAGGCACAAATCTCACCGCCAATTACCCCCGTTTGAAACGTATTTGTAACAGATCTGAATTAATACCTGCCTACTGCCCCACCGACTACCTGTTCGCTGTTTTGTAGTGATGTTGTTTGTCTTTTGTCACATTGATGAACAATTTGTTTCACCTGACATGAAACCATTTCCGCATGATCGAGCTTTCAACGACCGGACTACCCTCCGGCATTACGGCCATATCCCTACTGCCCTGGTTTATGGGAGCAACAAGAATAAGTCGAACCACCGAGCATCAGAAACATCAAGGTAGACACGCCTATGAGACCGGCGTTGATGGCGAGCTTCTTGCGGTTGGCTTTCTGGAGCAGAGGGGTTACAAGGTCCTGAGTAGAAGGTTTCGCACGCACGTTGGCGAGATCGACATAGTTGCGAGGTGCGGCGATCTTGTTGTTTTTGTAGAGGTAAAAACCTCAACAGAACACCCGCACAAGCTGGCACAACGGATAACCGACACAGGTGTACACCGCACCAGGCGCGCAGCCATTGCCTGGATTACAAATTTTCCAATATTGCAAAAAGGTGTACGCCATTATCGATTTGATGCGATCCTCGTAACCTTTCCCCAATCCAATGAAGAAGACCTCGAACAAAAAAACAGCCGCGTTGTCATGGACAACGAAAACTCACCGGCGACTGAGCCAACTGTTCATCACATCACGAATGCGTTTTGACCCTCTGTTTGTGCAGATCATACGATGAAGATGCAAATGACATTCGATGCCATTGAGAGGGACCGTGCTCTTCTATGAGTGCACGATGCTCTGCCGTGGCATAGCCCTTGTGCTCAGAAAAGCACCAAAGGCCACCTGAGAGCTTGTCCAGCTCGCGCATCAGTCGATCACGGGTCACCTTTGCAACAATCGATGCCGCAGCGATCGCCGCGCTTGTCGAATCACCCTTGACGAGCCTACGTGTTTCAACAGCGCTGGCCCCAGGGTCAAATCCGTCAACCAGCACCAGATCAGCAATGCCTGAAAATGTCGACACAACCCTTCGCATTGCGTGCAGGTTCGACTTGTGTAGGCCACGCCTGTCGATTGAGTTTGCAGACACGAGGACTACATTTACACATGCGCACGCCTCAAGAATTACAGAGAGAAGATGCTCCCGAGTCTCAATGCCAAGCTTCTTTGAATCATTCAGATCGTTGAACCTTGCAAGCGCCGGCCCTCGCATACGACTCATGTCAAACACAACTCCTGCAGCAACCATCGGACCAGCAAGACACCCCCGTCCAGCTTCGTCAACTCCGCCGACGAACCTTACTCCCAGGTCACTGTCGTGCTCAAACAGTCTCTTGCCCGCTGAAGTTTTCGATCCCACTACTTGCGCCGCCTGCCCGCTAATCAATTCGCCCAGCTCGATCAAACGGCCAGTACCTGAACACTACACGCCCCAGTATCGCCGACTCCGGAACGGGGCCATGGTGACGGCTGTCGTGACTTCTATCCCGAAAATCTCCCAACACGAAGATCTCATTTCGATCAAGGTACTGCCCCTCGATGATCGTTGACGAATCCTCAGACGGCAGCCAAGGCTGCTTTAGCGCATTTGTCTCGTCAATAGCTATCACACCCCGATTGGCCTCAATATGCTCTGACGGTAATCCTATGACTCGCTTCACCACAAGCCGAACGTCGTCTGATCGTGGCGTTCCGAAAGCCTTGTTGCCACTTAGGCGCTTTGATGCCGCATCCTTCCGAACAGCAAAAACAACGAGGTCTCCCCGATCAAGCTCCTGCAGAGAAGTTCGCCGAACCAGGACTCTGTCTCCAGGTTCAAGCGCAGGACTCATGGATATGCCAGGCACCTGCATTGGCGTGATCCAAAAGGCCTGTATCAGGAACACCGCAACGTTGGCAATTGCCAGTAGCCCAAAAAACAGCAGCACCAAACGGAGCCGGCTGCGGCGTCGAACGTCTACAGCGGACTCAGATCTGCTTTTCGCGTACTCGGGCCTTCTTGCCAAGTTTGTCTCGCAGGTAGTAGAGCTTGGCGCGGCGAACGTCACCAATCATTGCTACATCAATCTTCTCAATCTTTGGAGAGTGCATTGGGAATGTTCGTTCCACGCCAACTCCGAATGATTGCTTACGTACTGTGAAGCTACGGTGCAGTCCCTTACCCTGAATCTTGATGACCGTGCCTTCAAAAACCTGGATTCGTTCTCGCGAGCCCTCGATAACCCTGAAGTGCACTCGTACCGTATCGCCAGCCTTGAACTGGGGTACCTCACGCAACTGTTGCTGCTCTAACTCTCGAATGATTTCCACGGGGCAATAACTCCTGAACTGCATGCTTTATCAACTGCGACTGCATATCGTACCATCAATTGGGCGTGCGACGCTCAGCCTGCTGCTTTCTCCACTCATCAATTTTGGCATGATGGCCCCCCAAAAGCACCTCTGGCACCGTCCAACCCCTGAATTCTGCTGGCC
>CAYTTD010000167.1:0-4988 GCA_964440595.1 uncultured Gaiellales bacterium | reverse complement strand
CGTTCTGAAGCGGACCTCGATCCTGTTGGAGGTTCGGTACTTCTTTGAACTGCCGCGAACTATGACAAACGGTATGACCGATTCGAGCGAAAGCGCAGTGGCCAATGGAACTGCCGCCAGCTCCGGCGCTGCGATGAGAGAAGTATCAGGCTACCTGTCCCGGATCCTGTTGGACATCGAAATTGCCACCAGTCTCAACAATCCAGGGTTGGTGGTCACAAGAAACTTGTCGAAGTAAAAGCGGCTTTTTTCGCCCGACCTGAGAGTGAAATCACCTGTGAGCAGTGCCTCGTGGGCAAGTTTTTCAGCTAGCGATTGCAGCATGAACTCAGGTTATATCACGGTGTGCTTGACGAACCGGTTGCAACCTCTGCAACTTCTCGTCCGAGTTCAAACAGCGCAAACGCCTGGGGAGAGCTTTCGGGGAGCGACATCATCGAGCCATCTTCGAAGTAGAGACTCACGTGTTCGCGGGATACGTCCTGGCGTTTCTTGATCAGGAGTGCGGCGCCAGCCGACAGAAGTGTGAGGCCGACCGCAAAAGCTGCCTTGTTACGTCTTCTGCTCATTTTGTTGCTCCCTTTTTATTCTTTTTGAACAATCGCCCTGACTTGGCTTCGTCGGAGCTGTTTGCAGCTTCAGGCTCAATTTCTTCAACGACAACCTTGGTGCCGTTCTCTGCGTCATCCTGAGATTGTTCTGCCTCGTCCCTGATTTTTCTGAGGGCTGATTTCAGGTCGTAGAACACCAGACCAACAGTTGGCTGCTTGCCGGTCACGGCCGCTACCACATAGTCATCGTTCCCGACCACGAATACGTGTTCGTTGCCAGTCGCGATCTCTAGTTGTGTAACGGGATCTCTTCCGAGCTCAACCCGTGAACGTTCGGCCTCGTCAACGATGCGGTTTACGAGGGTTGCGAGTCGCTTGGAGGCTGCCTTGCCTGTGGACCCCTTGAGCGTTGAAGCCAGTACGTTACAGTCGCCGTCTGCGATCAGCGCTATGGACATCTCGGGTGAAACTTCCAGGAGGTCATCCAGAGCTGCCTCAGCCGCGGTGGAAATTGTCTTCTGCATGGCTATCCTCCAAACCATTTGTGGTGCAAGGGGCTGTTACCCGATGGCATTATCCCAAAACCAACTTTATTCGTGCACTGCCCCTGCAGGTATATTTGGCGCTGTGAATGGTGGTGCGAGCAATGGTGGATTTCTTAGGCGACTCCTGTGGTGGACGCTTATCAAGCCGTATCGCGTAATAGTTCTTAGTGAGCACCCCATGGTGCATCGCTTCACGTCAAACCGTTCAACACACCTGGCGGGAATGATCGCCTACTTTGCGATTTTTTCAATCATTCCTGGTCTGTTCGTACTCTTCTCGGTTCTTGCAATGGCCGGGCATCTCGAGGACTCAGGTTGGATCATCAACCAGCTTGTTGCTCTGGTGCCGGGAAATGCAGCGCGCCAGATTGTGGCCGCCGCTGAATCGCTGCGTCACAATGCTGGATCACTCTCACTGGTCGGTATTGTTGGTCTGCTCTACGGTACATCAAACTTCCTGTCGAGCATTGAGAGTGCTCTGAACATCATCTACGGCGTCAACAATCGGGTGTTCATCAAGCAGAAGATATGGGTTCTGTTTCTGATGGTCGCCGCAATAGGTGCTCTAACTACGGCAGTTATCGTGACTGCGGGACTTTTGCCAATACTTCGCTCCACCGAATCCTTCAAGTGGCTTACCGAGAGCGTCCAGCACTTTGACACCTTTGTATCCATAGGAGTTTCAAGTCTATTCGCCGCCTGGTTTTTCATAAGCTGCTACCGGTTTCTGCCCAATCTCGAGGTTCATACCCGTGAAGTGTGGCGGGGCGCCGTGCTAGCCACAGTGCTCTTTCAGGTGCTGGTTCATCTGTTGCCGGGGTGGCTTTCGATTCAGGGCAACAGCGTCGTCGTAAAGGCGTTTGCGGGTGCGCTGCTGGTGCTGGTCTGGTTCTACCTTATGGCCATCATTCTTCTGGGCGGCGCCGTGTACAACTGGTGGTATGCGGAAAAGCAGCTATTGAAGCGAACCGCTGGGCATTGAGTTCTACATTCCGTTGGGTGCAGCAGCTATCTTGCTGACAAGATCCTTGAGCATCTCGTTCGATTGAACAACTTCGTGGTTCTTCAGTGTTTCTACGGCAACGGGCTCTGCGGCAGAGAGATCAAGCGTTCCATCGCAAGCGCCGGTCACGATTTTCTCTCCATCCCCTTCCTTGGATGCAAACGCAACAAACTCGGAAGATGAAGCAACATTTAGAGATTGATTTGGTGTGGCGTACCAGTCCTGGTGGATCAGCACTGCCAACGTCTTGCCGGGTTCAGGGCACTGCAGCTCTGGCAGTTGACCTGCAGGAGTCTGAACGAGCTTAGAGTCATCAGCTCCAGTGATCTTCGTCAGGATCTCCTCAACCTTCTTCGAGTCTTTGGCATTCATCGCAAGCTCGATGTCGCCAAAACCTGGGTGCTCGGCAACCATCGCACCAAGCAGCATGTCGAGCGGTGTATTCGCAGATGCATCCCCATCTGTTGACTGCATCTTTGTTTGGGTAGTGTCACTGGTTTTCTGGGTCGTAGTGGTCTCTTTTTTTGACTTGGCCCTGGAAGTTTTTTCTTCTTCGCCGCATCCGAAAAGCATCAGCGATGCCGACAGTATGCAGACGATTGAAATGAAAGATCTGTTGAGTGGCGCAGTGAAGGAAAACATTCTGGCCAACTACCCGCTGGTAAGTCGACACAAACTCGACACAAGCTAGCCGATAGGTGGCGAACATCTGTCAGTGCGTATCACCAGGCCCGATCTCTTCTCCTGGGGGCGGAGCCACGCTGTGAGGCTCCATATGGATTACGATGTCGACCAGCCCTTCAAACTGCTCGCGAATTGCCTTTTCAACATCATGTGATATTTCGTGTGCTCTCCAAAGTGCAAGATTGCCGTCAAGCGTCAGGTGCAGATCAATGTGTCTGCAGCTGCCAGACCGCCGCGTTCTAAGCCGGTGGTAGCTGGCTGACCCCGGCCAGGTATCTTCGATGGCCTTCTCTATCTTCTCGACCTCATCGTGGGGCAGCCCCTCGTCGATCAACACCCGTGTGCCATCAATTACGAGACCCAAGCCAGTTCTGATGACGAACATGCCGACGCCGATGGCGACTATTGCGTCAAGCTGATGGTAGCCCGTAGCCGCCACGATTGCCAGGCCCGCTGCGGCTCCGGCGCTGGTGTAAACGTCAGTCATAAGATGGTCGCCGTCGGCAGATACTGCAACCGAGTCGGTTGTCTGGCCTATTCGATGCAGGTGTCGCGCAACGAAGTAGTTCACCACTGCAGAGCCTGCCATTACCAGCGATGCAACATATGGAGTAGTTATGTCGTGAGGCGTCGACAGTTGTTGTGATGCCTTGACCACAATCCAGCCGATCGCAACCAGAATGAGAAGCCCTTCTATGACTGCAGACAGATTCTCCATCTTGTGATGGCCATATCGGTGTGTTCGATCGGGTGGCTGTGCTGCGGTTCGGACTGCAAAGAAGGCAATTGATGCTGCGAGCAGGTCAGTCAGGGAGTGAACAACCTCGGATAGCACTGCGAGAGAACCTGTGACTGCAGCGACAATCAACTTAAGTGTGGTGAGTGTGATCGCAGTTGCAATCGAAAGCAGAATTGCCCTTCTCTTCAGTCCAGCGTGTATGTCGTGCGTCCTATCCATTCGTCAGTGCTTTACTCAGGTTCCTCGCAGCCTCCGACCTGTGAGACATCGCTGATTTGATCTGCGGCGCCAAAACACCAAAAGTGGATGTGTGTCCTTCAGGAATGAAGATCGGGTCATATCCAAAGCCATTGGTACCGTCTGGAGTATCAGCAATCGTTCCCTCAACGGTACCGAAAGCCGTGTACTTTTTCCCTTCGGGAGAAAAGGCAACGAGGCAGCATCTGAATCGAGCCGTCCTGGCACTGTCAGATGATGCATTTTGTTCCAGCATCTCCAGCAGCTTGGCGTTGTTTTCTTCATCGGTTGAACCGTCTCCTGCAAACCTTGCCGAATGAACACCAGGGGCTCCACCCAGAGCGTCTACCTCAAGCCCTGAATCGTCGGCCGCGACCCATTGATCAGGGAAGAACGAGGCACCTGCCGAGGCCTTTATCGTGGCATTTTCTTCAAACGAGGCGCCTGTTTCGGCTGGCATCACAAATGAATCAGGAACCGGCTCAACGTCAGTGTCCTTCAACAACTCCTGCAGTTCGACCGCCTTGTTTTTGTTGTGTGTTACAAGAACTATCTTCATCTTGCGCAGCTGGTTCAAAGTGGTTGGGGCTAGGCCTGCACGGCTGATCGTTGCAGGTTGGCCAGAGTTTGGCATCCTTCGAGTGCGAGGTCGAGCATCGTATCGAGTTCTTCCCTGCTGAATGTTTGCCCCTCAGCAGACGCCTGTACTTCAACAAGCTGACCGCTCCCTGTCGCGACGACGTTCATGTCGACATCCGCGCGTGAATCCTCAACGTACTCGAGGTCAAGAACGGGTATGCCATCAACAATGCCAACGCTAACGGCTGAAACGGCGTCGGTCAAAGGCATTTTCGCCAGGGATCCCTTCTGTACCAGCTTTCCGAGGGCAAGGTGCAGTGCAACCCACCCGCCGCATATCGATGCGCAGCGTGTGCCGCCATCGGCATCGAGTACGTCGCAGTCCACGGTGACCGATCGCTGGCCAAGCGCCTCCATATCGGTAACGGCGCGCAGCGATCTTCCGATCAGTCGTTGGATCTCCATGCTTCTGCCGTCTACGCGACCATTTCTACCATCGCGCCGTTTCCTGTCACCGGTCGATGCCGGCAGCATAGCGTACTCGGCAGTGACCCAACCTTTGCCTGATTCTTCGCGCCACCTCGGAACGCTCTCTTCAATGCTTGCAGCGCAGAGGATTCGGGTTCCTCCAACCTCAACAAGAACTGAGC
>CAYTTD010000166.1:0-4997 GCA_964440595.1 uncultured Gaiellales bacterium | reverse complement strand
CAAAGATCTTCTTGACCTTTTTGCGTGCACGCTCGGGGTTGTAACCACCAAGCTCCTCTGAAACATTGATCAGACCACCTGCGTTGATTACGTAGTCGGGCGCATACAGGATGTGCCTCGAGTGAAGCAACGTGCCGATTGAGTCGCTTGCCAGCTGGTTGTTGGCGGCACCAGCAATAATCTTCATATCGCCTGATGCAGTGAGACGTGCGAGGTTGGTCTCGTCGATTACGCCACCCAACGCACATGGAGTGAAGATATCGCAGGGCTCGTCGAAAATCCTGTCAGACTCAACGTATCGGGCACCGGTCTTCTCGACGACGCTCAATGCATTGTCTTGGTGGATGTCTGTGATGGTCAGCTTGGCGCCGGCCTCCGCAAGCAGCTCGGCAAGATGACGACCAACATTGCCACACCCCTGCAGGCTGATGCGCAGATCTGTGAGATCCGGCGAGTCATAAACTTTATAGGCAGCCGCTTTGATTCCCTGAAAACAACCGAGAGCCGTCATCGGTGACGGGTCACCTGAACCGCCAGGATGATCTACACCAGTGACAAACGGGGTCTCCATTGCTATGTAGTCCATGTCACTCGTCGCTGTGCCAACGTCCTCAGCGGCAATGTAGCGGCCACCGAGGGTGTCGACGAAGCGACCAAGTGCGCGGAATAGAGCCTCTGACTTGTCTTTGCGCGGCTCTCCGATGATCACGGACTTCCCGCCACCAAGATTGAGTCCAGCGACGGCTGCCTTGAACGTCATAGCGCGTGCAAGACGCATTGCGTCGATGAGTGCGTCGCGCTCATGCTGATATGGCCACATGCGAATGCCACCTAGCGCCGGACCCAGAGTTGTGTTGTGGATGCAGATCACTGCGCGCAACCCGGTGTAAGGCTCACAGCACATGACAACCTGCTCATACTGATGCTCGCTCATCAGATCAAAAAGCTCCAAACCAGATGCATCTGCTGCTGCAGCAATATCGGTGGTCGAAGTTGGGGTAAGAGTAGTCATGTGGTCCCTCGTTTCTCTGGTTTCACCGTGGTCGGCCATAGGTGTCCTTAAATTGGCACTGGGCAATGGGGTGTACACACGCGCAATCGGCACTGACATTGGGGATGAACGGCTGATCCCGCTGTGACCTGTGGATGCTACATGGAAGGCGCAGTTACGGCAACGGTCATGTGTATTGCGATTGCCGTTTTGCTCGTTATGCAGGCAAAACTCTCACCTGGAGACAATTGTCATGCTTACTCAGCCAAGGCCGGGAGGCAATGGAGGCGGAGCAGGTATGCCCGTATTGGTTGGGCGACTGCCAGGAGGGGGCGGCTCCGCCGGATTTCCGCTGGGTGGCTCTGCCTGACCAGGGTTGCTGCTGTTGTCGCTACCCTTGTCTGGCTTGCCACTGCCAACCGAGGCCGGCGGAGCCTCCGTTTTCGAAGGTGGTTTACCAGAATCTCCCTTGGGCTTGTCACCCTTTGGTGGAGGATTCTGCGGAGGAGTCTGACCAGATTTGCCTGGCTTGCACCCCGCGCCACCCGTGAACATTGGCTTGTAGTCGAAATGTGGTACGTGCAGATCCGACTTGGGGATCTCGAAGACCTGCCCAGGATAAATCAGGTCTGGATGCTTGATCTGATCGCGGTTCTGCCAATAAAGCTGCTGCCACGTCACACCGTATTCTTGTGCAATGCATGAGAGCGTATCTCCCTGAACAACAGTGTATTTTGAAAGAGGCTTTTGATCGGGAGCATGAGGCTTGTCCGGCCCTTGCGCAACTGGAGGCTTTTGTCCGGGCTTACTGTCTGAGTCGCCCTTTGCCGGTGGGTCTTGTTTGCCGTTTTTATCTCCGCTGCCCGGTGGTTCGGATCCCTTCGATGGTGGCTGCTCGCCAACAGTGGGCTCGCCCTTGGTAGGCGGCTCATTGACGTCGACTGGATCCTCACCCTTTGGCGGCGGCTCCTGTTGCGTCACTGGCGGCCTGTTTTGTATCTGCTGCTGAACCAATTGCTGAACACGTGAACAGCATGACGGCATCGCAACATACCCTGCGCAACACTGTGAGGGGCCTTGACGACAATCACCCATCATCGGGTCAAAGCCGGAAGAAGAAGCACCAGACTTAGGATCAGGCATTACCTGATACGCACCCTGGTATGGATCAAATCCCTGGTTGACTGGCCCCATGCCATTGCCAGACTGGGGCAGATACTGCAGGACAATAGCCGGGATTGGCGGAAGTCCGCGTCCTGTCATTGACGTAGGCCCTCCTCCTGCTGCCGCTGAGGAGGAAGCCGACTCAATACCTGTGTCGGGGGTGGCGACAGCCGATGCATCTGTCGCTGGTACATTGGGTAACGCAGCTCCTGCTGAGCTGGCACCAGGTGCCACCGTCGTAGCTCCAGCCGATACTGGAAGCTGTGTAGATGAAGTTGAGATTGTCATGATATTCCCCCTACTTGCGAAAGACGTGCCTCCCTCAGGCAATGTCTTCCTCTATTGGTGTCAGGGGCCCTGACCCACCGGATGCCGCCGGTGAGACAGAGCCCCGCACACCACCACGTGCTGCCACACGTGCTGAACGGGTAACATGGACGGATTGATTCGTGCGACGCCTCTCAGCATCGCTAGTGAAACCCCGCCAGGACCCCGCTCTATCTAACTGCCAAAACCTCCGGTGAGGGCCAGAAGCTCCTCAGCCTCCTTACGCATGAAAGGACAATCAAACAGCTCCGACTCTCGTGCAAGCAAGAGGGCTTCGCGCCGCAACCAACGATTTCTGCGACGACGTTTAAACTGAGTCAAAAGTGTTCGAGCCATTTAGATTCCCTCCGTTAGTTGGCTGACTGACAACACCAGAGTTTCGTCTTGAAGCGGCAAACGGTTTCACCCTGGCCACCGAATGGCCCAAACCACACTGTTGTTGATGGTTGCGACCGGACTTTGGTGCGTAAGCGCGGCAGTTTCAACCGGTGATTGCAACAGGTGCTTGGCTGTCGTTCGCTTGGCTGTCATTTGGGTGGCTGTCGTTCGTTTGGCTGTCGCACGGGTGGCTGTCACTCGGGTGGCTGTCGTTCGTTTGCCTTTTTGCGTAACCGTGGTGGCAATTTTCCTCGTCTGAGACCGAGTTTTATCTCGTATTCGATCAAAAGTCCCCCTGGGAGCCATTAAACGTCCCAATCCTTGCAGCCCGCGCACACCCCTACACAGTCAATCGGCATGATCAAAGAAGCAGACTCAGATTCATGAAGGGAGTTCGGGTTCCTGGAGAGATTTGGTGTGTAGGTGTGCCGGGAGCAAGACTCTGATTCGCAAGGACGCGAATCCGCAGCGTAAAACGTGAGCGTCTGGATGCGCGCTCAGGTAAGCGCGTCTTGCGAAAGGCGCACTCCACTCCAAATAACCGGAGCCAACAAACACCCGATCGAAATCAGGCGTTCGGGCGATCAAGCTACCAATCGCCGGCAACGCTGAACAAGATTCATGATGTCAAAGGGCTTTGCGACAAAGTCATCTGCCCCAACCTCCCGAGCTTTGGCTTCTGCCTGCTCGCCAAGTGCACTCATAACAATCACAGGTATCTTCACACCAAATTGGGCAAGGTACTCCATAACCTGGAAGCCATCCAACCCGGGCATCATGATGTCAAGCAGCACAAGCGCCGGAGGATCCCGATCAAGTGCATCCAACCCCAGCAGCCCTGATTCTGCCTCTATCACATCGAGCGAGAAGGTTTTGAAAGCCTCGGCAATGATGTAACGAATGGTTGCATCGTCGTCGACGACCAGAATTTTGGGGTTACCCCTGCCGTGCGTCATAGCGCGGGCGAACTCATTGATCTCATCCTGATCAAATCTTCTGTGCCCACCCTGAGTGCGATGCTCGGTGATTTTTCCCTCTGCTGCCCAGTTTCTTACCGTGCTAGGACTGACGCCAAGCATCGCAGCGGTCTGGTTGACGCTTAGCCACTTCTTGTCCTGGTCATCTGAAGAAACACCCATTGTGCTGAGTGTTACCCAACAATAGCGCCACATGAACCGGCTCTCAGCATTGACTTTCATCGTTATTGGCCAAAGAGCATCTGTGTATGCAAATTGGATATTTGCACATTTCCGCTAAAGCATTTGCAAAATATTGCCGATGACCAAAAAGAAGGGTGCAGCATGATGCTTGTGCAACAAAAAAGTCCCTCTTCTCAGGGAATCGTCAAGGAGGACGAAAAATGGGATTCCGCGTCAATGCGAACTCAGCAATCATGGCCGCTCATCGCAGGCTTGGCCACACGACTGACCAGCTGTCAAAGTCAATGGAAAGGCTATCCAGCGGTCTTCGAATCAATCGCCCCTCAGATGACCCAGCGCTTAGCGGTGTAGCCGATCGTCTACGGGCACAGGCATCAGGTATCTCAGTTGCCAAGCGCAACGTACAGGATGCAATGGGCCTGGTATCAACCGGTGAGGAAGGCCTAACCCAGATGGTTAGCATCCTGCAGCGAGCTCGTGACCTGGCGGTTGAATACAACAGCGGAATGCTTGACGCAAATCAGCAGTTTGCAATAACGAGCGAGATCATTGAGCTGCGTAACAGATTCAATAACCTTGTCACTGACACGCAGTATCGTGGTAACGCTCTTCTGACAAGCAACGGCGGGGCACTGCTGACGCTTCAGGTTGGCGCAGAACCAACAGACACCATGACGCTGCCTCGCGTCAACGTAAGTAACGCGCTTACAGGTCTTCCTGCGGGCGGCGTACCGAACATCACCGACATTGATGGAGACCTCAACGAGGTGATCACGGCGCAAACCACGTTTGCATCGTCGTACCAGCGGCTCGAAGGCTACAGCGACTACCTTGACGTATACGAAGAGAACATACTGTCGCAGGAGAGTCGCATCAGGGGTGTTGATATGGCAATGGAAATGAGCGAGTTCACCAGATTACAGGTGATGCAGCAGGCCGGCAGTGCAATGGTGGCTCAGGCCACCCGTCTGCAGAGG
>CAYTTD010000165.1:0-5048 GCA_964440595.1 uncultured Gaiellales bacterium | reverse complement strand
ACGTCCGCGGCTCAAACCCTGAACCAGATTGGGCCATCGGACTCAAACCACAGATTGAAACTTTTCTGAAGCAACGCGCTGACGAACCTGTCAGCTTTGAAGACACAGTAGTCAAGGTCAAACAATTGATGAGCGGCGGCGCCCCCATGCCAACCGCTTCGTCCGTTACGACCTCAATGCCCCAACCACCAGCACCCCCGGCTGTTGACCCTGGCGCGTCAGACCTCCCTGGATTTGACGACATAGCCTGGTAGACAGACATAAGAAAAAAGGATTACCCCACAGAAAATGGCACGCACACCGTTCATATTCAGACTCGAACGACTCCTTGACGTTCGAATGATGCGTGAGAAGCAGGCGCAGCAGGAGCTACTGGTGCGGATCGATCGACTGCGGCAGGAAGAAGCTGTACTGGAGGGCCTCAGGCAGATCGGTATTGAACTTGTGAATCGCATGACACCGGATCCAGGCGAGGTGATTGATATCGAGGATCGCCAGTACACCGAGATCGCAATTAAGCAGAACCTGAAGCAGCAGCAGGGGCAACAGCAGAAAATTGTTAGCGCAGAGCGTGCAGTTGTCGAACAGGAACAGGCAGTCAAGCAGGCTCGCATTGACGTGAAGGTGCTTGAGAAGTTGAAGGAGCGCAAGAGGGAGGAGTGGCATGAGGAGGAGCTACGCAAGCAAGCCGCGTTTCTGGATGACGTCTCAACGCAGCAGTTCATGAGGCGCGAGGCTGAGGATCTTCGAGTATTGAGCGAGGCCGCGGATGCTGTCGACGCTGACAAAAACGAGCATGATTTTGCGAAAGAGGCAGGAGGAATACAGTGAGAGCAGAGCAACCGCATAAGTCAACAATGGGCAAGGGCGAGGAAGATCGCCGCAAGCAACGACGCACGCGCAGGCGGGAAGCAACAGGACCAATCGGCTTTGGTCAAGTTTTTGCAGGTGTAAAAAAACATGCGGCACGCGGCACAGCCGGCGCAGGCGCGCGAACCAACCGAGGCGCGATGAGCAGTGGCGAGACAAGGCAGAGCGACACCAAAAAAACGGATGGAGGTTTTCCAGCTCTGCAGATCGCCCCGGCCCTGACTCTGGTAAACAAAACAGCCAACACTGCTGCGACACCACTAGCACCGGGATTGGAGATCAACAGCGCTGCCACAACCGCAGGCAACCTCGCCGAGATACTTCACGGAGAATCCACCGGCACTGCGAAGATGACGCCCGACGAGGCAATGCAGTCAACCTTCGACCTCGCTCGGGATCTTAACCGCATGAGCGACATGCGCGAACTCGTGCTCGAGTTGAACCCTGACCACCTGGGGCGGCTGGTTGTTCAGATGCGAGTGGAGCGAGGACGTATTCGAGCTGATCTTCGCACCGAGACCCCCGAGGCAAATGAGGCCCTGGGAAGACACGCTGACCAATTGAAATCATCTCTGCTGGGACTGGGCTACGCATCCGCAGATGTCAGCGTTACCCACGATGAGAGCCTCTCGGTTACACCTCGTTCACTTGACCATTCATCAGTAAAAGTTGTGCCATTCAAGGAGAAATCCATCTGATTCTGGAAATGATTTGACATAACCCCAGCGCCCAATACCGCATAGGCAAGCCAAATTTGGATTATTGGCACTAGCAAACAAGGTATTGCGCAAAAAGACATATTGTCGTACCTTGACTGCAGATACCCCTGCCAATCACGTTCATGGAACGACAAAATGCCCACCACCCCCACTCATAAGGCAATGATGAGACTGCACCAGCCAGTCGACGCCGCTCTTGCAGCGTTTGCCGGCGATCTGGGGTTCTCCTGCGTAACAACTTCGTTCCTTTCAACCGAACCGGCAGAATTGCAGGCGCTTACCGCCTGCAACAATCCGCAGGCAGCGATAATCGACTTTCACGTTCAGGGTTCAGCGCAGCCACTGCCAGCCGGAGTTGTCATAGCCGAGCCATTTCTATGCAGTGAAATCCTCGAAAGAATCCTCTCTGGCACTCCCGACTTTACCCGCGAGGAGTTCCGCGCTACGCCACAGACCAAAGCGCGCACTGCGGTTGAAATTGGAGTTCTTCAGCAATTTCTCGCCGATGTCACCTCGATTTGGCGCGATGCATGGGTCACATCCGACATTCGTATCGTTCCAAAGTTGGCTATGGCAACAACTCTCCAGGCAACCACCTCAGCGCTCGCAGCAAGCACCAAGTGGCACGTTGCCAGAACAATATTCCAAAATGCACACAACTCGCGAGAGGTCGGCGTGCTGCTGTTCTGCTACCCGCACGAGGCAGCAGCGGTACTGAACTCCGAGAGCGCTCGAATATCATGGCGCGCCCGCATCGAGCGAGGTTTGTCGCCGCAGGAATCTGCAACTATCAACAATCGAATCAATCAGGTGCTCGGCGGGGTAAAGATGCCATCACCGGTCAACATGAAGACGTCGCTTCCAATCAGGCTGATCAATCAGCTCGAAGAGGGAGACGTCATCTCATTCGACGCCACCAAGGGCACGGCAGTTGAAATGGCGATCCTCGACCGAAACGTAAACGGAATTCTCGCCAGATCTAGTCGCGATCTTGCCGTGGTAATCAGCCGCACCGACAACGACCCAACCCCCCAAGCCACCACACCAACTGAAGGTGATCAACTATGAGTGACTATCTGAATCTCGACTCCGACGATACGCCGTTTGAGGGAGGCAACAGCTACCTCCTCGACGACCCTGAGCCCCCTACAGCGCCGCCGCCTCCACCAGTACCTGGCAACGCAATGCCACATCAAGAGGCACCGGCCGATGATTTCGGTGGCAACGATTGGCTATCAGGTGGCGACGATCCGGCTATGACAGCTGATCATGATCTCTCTGCTGGATTTTCGCTTGATCCGCCAGCCAATCCACCAATGACTGGAGATTGGCTTGGTGATTCCCCGAGCGAGCCATCGATTTCACTTGGACAGCCAGTTGGCTACGATACGCCACCTTCTCCAGCCCAGATAATGGACACCGTTCAGCACAGCGGATCATTGACGATACAACCTCCGATGCTGGACGAAGTGGCACCTCACGCATCGCTTGGTGGTGCACGCAGCGATCTGACCAATCTTGTGCTTGACGTAGAGGTTCCGGTCGAGGTGTGCTTCGGCGACGCGGCTCTGACCGTTGAGGAGTTCCTGGAAATGAACCAGGGATCCGTTGTTGAGCTTGAGCACGCCATTGATGCTCCGATCGAGCTTCGCGTTCGCGGAAAGCTCGTCGCACGCGGTCAGCTGGTTACGATCAATGGCAACTACGGCATGCGAATCATCGAGATGATCGAGAACAGGGCCTAAGATGAGTGCTGAGACACAGATGCTCATTACTTCAATCGGCTTCGCAGGCATGATCGGCTTCATGTGGTGGCTGACCGCACAAGCCCGCAAGAAGCTTGGCGTTGGCCGTGGCACCGTAACCCCTGAGAGCCTTCGCGTGGTTGGCAAGCGCGTTCTCGAAGGGCGAAAGGCACTCTTCGTTGTCGAGGTTGCTGACAGGTACGTACTGCTCGGAACCTCAGAGGATTCAATCTCACTGCTCGACCACATCCCCGCAGACGAGTTCGCATTGATGAGCGAGACGCAGGATGCCAAGGAGCCACGGGACAACGACTTCATCGAAATGGATTTCGACACAGACAATGAGAATCTTGGCAGGCCCGTTGAGCCACAAAGATTTGCAACCGTTGGCGAGAGCTTCTCGATGCTTCTGGGCAAGGCAAAGGCAAAAAAGCAGAGTAAGACAGGAACAAAGGCCTGATGCATACGCACGATACCGATAGACAGGAATCACAGCGAACAGCTTTCAGAGCTGCGCTTCGTCGCACAATGATTCCTCTTACGCTCTCTCTTGCGGTTCTCCTCGTTGTACCTTCAGCAGCGTGGGCTGCAGGCAACGACGTACACCCGTTTCTGCAGCTGGCCATCTACCTGGGCGGGCTGTCACTCCTGCCATTCGCAGTGATGACGCTAACCAGCTTCCTGCGCATCGTTGTCGTCCTCAGCTTCATCCGCAGCGGCCTTGGCGCACAGAATGTTCCACCAAACATGGTGATTATTGCGCTGTCACTGTTTCTCTCGATGTTCGTCATGGGGCCCACGATTGACAGGATCAAGACCGATGCAATCGAGCCATACCAGGCCGGTAAGATCAAGAGCTTCGACGTTGCCGTAGCCGCCGCCGAAGCGCCGCTCAAAGACTTCATGGTTGACCAGATCAAGGGCTCAAACAGCCGTGACGAGATCAATACCTTCTACAAACTTGCCCGTGATCAGAAGGGCCCTGAGTGCAAGACCAGTCGCGCCATCCCTGAAGAAGAGCGCTACATGAACTGTCTCGCAACACCAAAGCAGCTCAAGAAAGAGGGACCAGTGATTCTGCCACTGCGCGTAATCATCCCCGCATTCATCACCAGCGAACTCAAGAAGGCGTTCATCATGGGATTCGCTGTGCTGATTCCGTTTCTTGTAATCGACATGGTAATCAGCAACATCCTTCTCAGCCTTGGCATGTTCATGGTTCCACCGGTTGTGATCTCACTGCCATTCAAGATCCTGTTGTTTGTTCTCGCAGGCGGCTGGTCATTCGTCGTCGAAATACTCGTGAAAGGGTTCAACTATTAATGGAGGATACGCTTCTACATATTGCAGGCGAGGCACTGAAAAACGTGCTGATCCTCTCGGCTCCAACCGTGCTAACTGCTCTCGGCGTGGGCTTCCTGATCTCATTGTTTCAGGCTGTTACGCAGATTCAGGAACAGACGCTGACCTTCGTGCCGAAGATCATCGCGGTGTTTCTCGTGATCCTGGTAACCGGTGGCGCCATGATCAGCAGCATCTCCGAGTTCACTCACACGACATGGGAAGACGCAGCGGCTGAGCTGCGCAAGTAACGGAGGCACTGCTTGATTACCGGCCTCCCAGAAGTATCTCCCGCACAGGCAGGCGAAGCCCTGAATGCAATCACCGGCCTTGATCCGTCGATTGCACTTGGAATTTTTTTCGTCGTGCTGGC
>CAYTTD010000164.1:0-5048 GCA_964440595.1 uncultured Gaiellales bacterium | reverse complement strand
CCCCAAACCAATCAGATGCCGGTATCCCATGATTCGTCCTGTGAAAGTACCGTGTGGAGTTCCGCCCTGGCTGATCGGCTCATTATTTGCCGAGAATTGCAGAATGTCGCGAGCTGCAATCGCTCCGCCTACAAGAGATCCACCAACCAGACCCGCTCTGAGAATCAATCCAAGCACTTATCAGCACACACCTGAGTCAGGGCACCTCCGCCCGACATACTCGGGCGAGGCAGCCACTTGGTTGACCTCCGTCACTTTCATCGCACAATCAAATAGATGGTATGTCGGCGCCGCAAAGCGGGTTACCGCTTGCGGCCACAGAGTGTCACATTCCGGCCGTAAATCGGCGCGTGGCGATTATGCCTTGTTTGACCTGCCTGACAGCCTCCGGAAAATATTCGTTCGAACCGTGGTGGGTGTATCCCAGTTCGACAGTTGCTGCCGCGGCGCCATTTTCAGATGCCCAGTTCTTCAGCGTTCCACCATTCTGTTCTGCACTCGCATTTATCCTGGCGTGGAGGGCAAGTCCTGTGGCGGCGGCAATGGCGTCAGATAGTGCGGTATCGGCGGTGGGATAAATGACGTTTCCGGGAGAGTGCCAGTCGACAACTGCACTTGGTTTAACCTCCGCAATGAATGCGGCGATCGCGCCCGTTTCAGGTTCACTGAGGGGCGAGTCTCCCTTCATGTTCGGGTGACCAGGTGTATGGTTTGGAAGCTTTTGCCAGCCGCTTGGAAAATTTCTGTTTAGATCCACGCCGCGTGCGTTTCCCCTGTGCCAGGTATCCAAGTACCTGTACCGATCCGCCACGGCCATTGGCTTTTCGAGACCTCTTAAAACTCGTGTGCGGCCATCGGGATTGGCACACGGAATAAGTGCTATGCCATTTTTCATCACGCTCTGCCTGAAATGCTCTGATCGCAAAAGCTCCTCGACGCCGTGCATCAACGCGTCTGGCGGCATCAATTCGCGTCCGTGCAACCCTCCAACATGCACATCTGAGATGTGGGGCACGGTTGCCTTATCGGAACCGCGACCTCCAACCATCAATGCCAAAATGGGTCGATCATCAAGCGACCTGCCGATTTCTCTTACGCTTGCCAAACCGGGGTAATCATTTGCAATGCCGTTCATCCAGCGATTCAAGTGAGCGGCATCGTGGGCAAATCGTGGACGCTCGACGTCTGTAGTTATCGGAGAAATAGCATTGATCACGACGGTCGGATCATTTCATCCTTCTATCCAACATCTCGCTTGTTTCCTGAGTCGTTTACAGGTATCCGCCAGCCCTTTGCCCTGAATCGGCCATGTGGGTTTAACGGCGGGGAACTCTGAACTGGAGTGGTATAATTGCGTTTTTTGGGGAGAAATTGGAGAGTCCATGCCACAGTCGTTGAAAGTCGCGATCGTTGGATCTGGCGCGCGAGAACACGCAATCTGCAAATCGATCGCTGAGTCGCATCTGTTGCGTGAGATGCATGTTGTGCCCGGTAACGATGCAATTCGGCAATCTGGCCTTGATGTATCAACCCACCTTGACGTCGACGTCGCCGATCTACACCAGATCGTTGAGAGAATTCAGGAGCTGGCACCGGATCTCGTTATCAGCTGCATCGAGGATCACCTTGCAGCCGGAATTGCAGATCTGGTGTCTGAGAGTGGCATCGCCGTTTTTGGACCTTCGAAGGATGCCGCAAGGCTTGAGGGTAGCAAGTCTTTTTCAAAAGACCTTATGCATGCTGCTGGTGTGCCAACACCTGGCCACGTTTTGACGCAAAATAAATCACAGGCTTTGAAAGTTGCAGAAGAGTTTGGTTGGCGCGCAGCTATCAAGGCTGACGGGCTTGCAGCAGGTTGTGGTGCATTCGTTTGCAAAACTGAGGAGGAATCCCGATCTGCCATCAACCAATTATTTGGGGGCGCAGTGAAGCCTTGGATTTCCGTTGAGAAGGACGGTGGTGATGGCGTTGATTCGTCGTCTGTGATCATTGAGCAGTTGATTAGTGGAGTTGAGGTATCGATCATGGCTCTGACCGACGGCATTAAAGTCGTTGCATTGCCAGCGTCCCACGACTATAAACGCAGAAACAACGGTGATACTGGTCCGAACACCGGTGGTATGGGGGCATGCGCGCCAACCAGCCGGATCACTGATCAGGAGAATTCTCAACTGGTCAGCGCCTTCATCGAGCCGATCGTCAAGGAGCTGAGAAATCGCGGAGTGTGTTACAGGGGCGTCGTTTACGCCGGAGTAATGTTGACTCAAGATGGGCCCATGGTGCTCGAATACAACTGTCGATTGGGCAACCCTGAAACTCAGTCCCTGTTAAAGGTAATTGACGAAGACTTTCTTGAATTGGCATGGCTTACTGCGAGCGGTGCTCTCGACCGAAAAGACCCAGTATCTGCGAACGGTTTCGCGACGTCTGTTTGTGTTGCATCATCCAACTACCCGCTACTTCAGATGGATAAAACGCCATTTCAAGTGCATGGCATCGATGCGGTTAATGCTGCTCCTGATGTTGAGTGTTTTATTGGTCCGGGTGCGGTAAGCCGTAAGGAAAATGAAATTGTGCTAAGTGCATTGGGGGCCAGATTCCTTACCGTTACCGCGTGGTCATCCTCATCTCCACTGGAAGCCTCTGACAGGGCTCAGACTGCTGCTTCAAGAATAGTTGTCGAGGACGCAACCATTCATTACAGGACCGATATTGGAGCTCGAAGGATGTTGGTACCAATGTGCTTACTCGTGCTCCTCGCATTGCTTTTTTCTGCCTGCGGTGGCAATAGCGTCGACTCCGGTAATAAATCGGTTTCAGCAACGGATCCGCCGACCGACCTGGGTGTTACTGATTCGAAAGGGCGACCCATTAGAGTTATCGACGTGGTAGTGCAAAACTCCCGGGTTGAAGACGGGCCTGCAACATGGACAATCAAGCGCGGGGATTTGATCGAGATAGTCATAAAGTCGGATTCCGAAGACGAGGTACACCTTCACGGCTATGACAAGTCGGTCAAAGTTAATCCCGACGGGATGAACAAGTTGAAGTTTGAAGCAGAAACTGTTGGAAGTTATGAGTTGGAGATGCACGACTCTGGAATACTGCTTGGCACGCTACGCGTGATGCCCTGATCGCATTAGGAGGTTACCTGATATGAAGATTGCAAACGCTGTCACAACTATTGAGATGAACGACGGCAACAGGATTCCGCAGCTTGGGTTGGGAGTGTTCAAGCTTGATAACTCAAGAACTCCTGAAATCGTAACGCAGGCACTTGAGTTTGGTTATCGCAGTATCGACACAGCACTGATCTACAACAATGAAGTGGGGTGTGGAGATGCAATACGGAATTCTCGCCTCAAGCGAGAAGATCTTTTTGTCACAACCAAATTGTGGAACGATGATCAAGGGTTTGACAGCACAATTCGCGCTTTCGAAGGGAGCCTCGAACGGCTTGGGCTTGAGTACCTCGACCTGTATCTCATTCACTGGCCTGCGCCATCGCGTGATCAGTATGTTGAATCATGGCGAGCGTTGGTGCAGTTGCAGAGCGAAGGAAGAGTTCGCAGCATCGGTGTGTCTAACTTTGAACCTGAACATCTTGACCGAATCATCGATGTCACCGCAGTCGTGCCTGCGGTGAACCAGATTGAGTTACACCCCTATTTTCAGCAGCATCGCCTCTGTGAATATCATGCCAAGCACGGGATCGTCACTGAGAGTTGGAGTCCACTGGGGCGTGGCGGAGATCTGCTGAAGGATCCTGTAGTTGTTGAAATTGCTGGTGAGATAGGTAAGTCAGCCGCACAGATTGTGATCAGGTGGCATATCCAAAAGGGGTTTGTTGTTATTCCAAAGACTGCCACACCTGAAAGATTGCCGGAAAACATTGACGTTTTTGGCTTTGAGCTCTCGGCGGACCAGATGAGCAGAATCAATCTGTTGCACAATGAAAACGGAAGGATTGGGCCTAATCCAGTGACCGCATCCTTCTGAAGATTGTGGCCGGTTTCATATAGACAGGTTTTTCAACTGTCTGCATCGGGAACATGGCACGGGTAGGCGTATCCGATGTCTCTGGAGGAAGCAGTGAGTCAACCAGCCGGTAGTAAATCCCGTAAGGCAACGACGATAACAGTGTTCTTCGCAATAGTTGCCGTGCTTTCAATACTTGGCGGCGTGACGCTGAAAGAATCGGATTCCGGCGACGTCAAGATAGTTGAGAAAAAGCTAGCTACCGATCGTATTATCAATGGAACACAGGTGACTGAACAAGGGTACGCTACCCGCTGGACATCGATGGCACACGTGTTGCTTGTTACCCCAGATAACAGGCTTTACATAACCTGCGGAGCAACACTTGTGAGTCGTCGACTTGTGGTGACGGCCGCGCACTGTTTCTACAACGAAGGGCAGAATGAGGTCGCCGACAATCGCTACTTCCTGCTTAGCGATACGCTGCGAACTGACGGTGGTGTTCTGGATGAGGATTACAGTAAGGTTTCTGTGGTCACCGACATCAAGATCCATCCCGGTTACAACGACAGAACCAAGGTTAACGATGTAGCGCTGATGACGTTGCGAGATGACGCACCCACAGCCGGGCCGGTGAAGGTTATTGGTCCGAATGAGGATGCTGCATGGGGCGGAGGAAATGACTTCCAGGCGACAGCTGAAAAGGGAGCCTGGGTTGCAGGATGGGGATCTCAAGACGCCTGTCTCGCTTTCTGCAACTCATCAAACCAGGCCGAGTTTTTGATGGAGATCAACGTACCGGTCATCAATGACAATACGTGCAGGGATAATTATCGCAATGAGGATGGAACCACTCGCATCGACAGCGCGGTAATGATGTGCGCAGGAATTCTTAACAATAAGGATGCGTGCCAGGGAGACAGTGGTGGACCACTTATTGTAAAGGCCGGAAACGAATGGCGACTAGCAGGAGTAGTGAGCTGGGGCGCTGGATGCGGCAGGGACTATTACGGCGTTTATACAAAGCTCGATGGCGTGCGAGAGTGGCTGACGCAGAACGGAGTTCCGCA
>CAYTTD010000163.1:0-5067 GCA_964440595.1 uncultured Gaiellales bacterium | reverse complement strand
ATAGCAATTGCGGTCGTGGGTTTTGCAGATACAACTCTGGTCAGCCAGGGTTTTGCGGCGCGAAACCGCTACAGGGTAGACAGCTCACGCGACCTGGCGGCCCTGGGCTGCGCCGATGTTGCATCTGGCTTACTTGGGGGTTTGCCCGTTTCTGCGAGCAGCGCAAGAACGGCGGTCGCCGAATCATCGGGTGCACATAGCCAACTCGCACCGATTTTGTCGGCAGTCGTTATCAGCGCAGTGCTATTGGTCTTCTCTGGTCTGGTGGGCTGGATACCTCTACCTGCACTCGGAGGCATAATCGTTGCGATCATGGTTGGAATCATCGACGTCACAGCCATTCGCGCGCTCATGAAAGGCAGGCGAAGTGAACTGATCGTTGCCATTGTGGCTTTTGCCGGGGTTGCTGCAGTAGGTGTTCTCGAAGGTGTCTTGATAGCAGTTGCACTATCCATCGCAGTAAGCGCGCTGCGCGCTACGCGGCCTCACGATGCGCTTCTTGGTCGAGTTGAGGGTGAAGAACGGCTGGTTGCCCTGGATGAAATCCCAAGAGCACGAGCGATTCCGGGAACAGTTGTCTTTCGTTTTGATGCTCCACTGTTCTTTGGCAACGCCGAGACATTCCGCTCCCACCTGATGAGTGAAATTGACGACTCAACTCAAACCATACGACTTGTTGTGGTGGTGGGCGCGGCAATAACGGATATCGATTTCACCGCTACACAGATACTGTCAGAGATGGGCGCTCAGCTACACGATCAAGGCATCACTTTTGTTGTTGCCGGGTTAAACCACAAGCTGTTGGCAGAAGTCAGGCGCACCGCCGGCGATGACGCAAATGTTGTATTTACCTCAAAACCGGCCGAAACAGTTATCCATGATCTCGAGCCCAACGCAAAACCATCCACGTAATAGCCTGAAACGCTAAGCCCTGAGACGGCTGCCCACCGCTTTTCGACAATCAGGAGATGGGGGAAACTGCAGGAATAGGTGTTCGGCACTCGACCTACGTGCGTCAACTCGAAGGCACGATTTACGAGAAGCTGGCAATAGAAGCCACCCGGCGTCAAGACGAGATCGTCAAAGGCACGCTTGCCGGGCTTGGTTTGCCCATGCCGAACACTCGTCCAGGCAATCCAGGTTCAGGACGCTTTCCAGTCGACACATCAACAATCGATGTCGAATTGGGGACGGTTGTTACCCTTGGTCAAGGCAGCTCAGCGCGCGACTGGGTCGTTGTAGGTGCTGGCCCTTCTGATCGCATCCACCTGGCACGCAGGCGGCCCAACAATTCGATCGCGAAATCAACGCGGCGATGGAGTGATGTTGTCGCCGCCAATGCAGATGAATTTCGACCTCAATACTCTTCGGCATCAGATGCTGTTTCAGCGGTATTGAGTGGACACACACAACCTCCCTCTGCAACCCGAAATCTTCAAAGGCTTCATCCAATTGCCCGCCCACCAGACACATTAGAGAACGCCCTCGAACTTGCCAGCCTTTCCGGAGACGACACATTCGTTGTCAGCAATGCGAGCACCGGATTGTCCGGGGCGATTGTGGGATCACCATCCAATCCTCCGGATGGGCCAGCTCGGTCAATTCTTGATCGGGTCATGCGAGTTGAAAAGTGGTATGAAGAGGTGGCCAAGCTGTCACTCCACGATGGCACCGAACGCCACCTCATGATCACCATTGACTCCCCGGAGATGATCGGCAATGCAACGGCCGGGCGCCTAGGAAATGTGTCAGTTGTAAATTATGGAGTTCTCGACCACACCGTTCGGGAACAGGCGCTAAAGCATTATTCGTCGAGTCGTACTCGAAACCTGTACCGCTCAGACGTCGCGGTAATGGCGAGGAATGCGGACTTAGTTGCAGCCCATGAACTTGGGCACATAGCTCAAGACATCTCATACGGATATATTGAAGCGCATCTCAGGGCGGCATCAACCGACAGGGTAATTGAACACGGCGTTGTAGTCGAGGCACTTAGCGACCAGCTTGGCATTGCATTTCAGCGGGGCGCAAGAAAAGGCAGTCGCAACCTGACAGCTCTGTCGCACTCCACAGGGAGTCTTCCAAAGCTGCGCTTTTCAATACAACGTGATCTAGCCGCAAATATCCTCCCGAACACACACGCTGGCACGCAGCTGTTGAATCGCCCGCTGCAGACATTAGTACGTGATCATGGATGGGATGCGATGGCTGCGATTACCGGGGATGCAATCAGATCCCTGGGCTCTGAAATTCGGACTGGCACCATTGAGCTGCTTGATGTATCGGTTGCGGCTAGAGCTCTGCGCGACGCATCAATGAATCGACTGGGCGTCGACAGCTCAACGGTTCAGAAAATGGTTAATGGCTGGAAGCTCCTCAAGGTGCTTCCCTAGACCAGCTCGAAGTGTGTGCTGCTGGTTCTCAACGATCCAGAGGCACGGAGATCTGACAGTGCAAGAGACAAGGACTTACGTGATGCACCAACGAGGTGCGCAAGCTGCTGCTGACTTAGCGTAACGGGTATCAGTCGAGTGCCTTCAATCGTAGAACCACCGAACCTCTCATCGAACTGGCTCAGGAGATGACGAACCCGGTCACCTACCTCTCTGGCTCCTCCCGATCTTAGAGCAGTGTGTAGCGAGTACATCCGTTGCTGCCACTCGACCAGGAGAAGCGCGAGAGCACTGTGATCCTCCAGAATTCTACGGAGCGCTTCAGGGGCGATTATGGCGCATTGTGTTCGTTCGCAGGCAATAACTGATGCCGCGCTGTTCGAATCACTATATGCGGCATCAAATCCAAAAACCTCACCAGAACCAACTATGAAATCAAGCACCGGATCACCGTTGGCATCCTCCTCAACGTAGCCGCCAAGGCATCCTTCCAGAACAATGACCAGTCCAGGGTGATCGCCCTCGCGTGTAGCGACAGGCTCTCCCACCTGAATAGTTCTGATCGTAGCTTCGCGTGCGATACGCTCGGAGAGCGCATCAGACGCTCCACTCATAAGAGGATGTTCTTTGACGATGCTTACGTTTGCTCGATCGCCGGCCGCGGCAATTGTGCGTGGCAGGCTATCTATCTCGTGCAAGGTGCGGGCAAACTGCACCTCAATCTCGGAATCAAATAGAGACATCTTCGCCAGCACTCGCATGGCGTCACTGACACTTCCAGCGCGCCTCCAGAAATTGCTGCATGAAATGGCAGATGCAGAGTCAATCTTCTCGCCGCTCAACGCAGCGACCATCAAGCCCGCTTCACGAACCAATGCCTTATGAAGCCGCGTAGGCGCAACACATGATGCAGCAGCCAAAAAGTGTTCGATCAGGCTGATCTGTCCGCCGTCCTGGCTCTCCCATGCCGAGCAAGCAAGCACCAAGGCAACACGGGCAGCAATCTGCGGCTCATTGAATGATGAAAAAAGTGTCTGTACTTCAAGACCAACTATTTGCGCGTCTGCGCCTTCAGCTTGAAGCAACATCACGTGTGCAAGATCAAGCTCTGACTCAACCCACGACCAAACCACGCTGCGCCGCAGATGATCAATCAACGGGCGCAGCTTAACAAGACTTTCTTCATCTCCAACGGTGTACAACGCGTGAACGATCACCGTGCCAGCTATCTGGTGCCAATCATTCGGCATCGCTGTATTTTCCAACACCTTGTGTACGCGTTGACTAACCACAATCGCATCACGATGCCGACCAATTTGAGCTAGAGCCAAAGCCCGAAATGAGCTCAACAGAACCTCAAACTCGGACGATTTTTTGGAGATATTAAGGATTGGCAACTCTGCATCAATCAGATCAAGCACACCACGCGGATCAATGCGCTCGTGCGCCTCAACTATCCGGTTAACAACGCAGGCCACAGATTCGCCCACAAACAGGCATCTCGCTGACGCACCAGGAATACCTGCCGCGTAGCTGGCACTGCTGGCGGCATCACCAGCTGCCGCAGCTGCCCATGACAAAAGCTCGAGGCATCGCAACTCAAGGTACGGTTCACCATTGACCAATGATGCCTCAAGAGCCTCGTCCAGAAGCCGCAACGATTGCTGATAGTCATGCTCAAGCTCAGCCACCTGCGACCGAAGAACAGTTACCCACGGCCCACCGCTGCCATCACATTTCTCAAGAAAATCCCGGCAACTAATTGCAATCTCCTGGTGCTTCTCGGGTGTTGACGCAATCAACAGACGGTTACACAATATCTCGGCTTTCAGGTCTTTAGAACTCTGGTCCGTAAACTCCATGTAGGTATTCCAGGCGTGCTCGCGAGCCTCAGCATCCAAGTCGTGATGAAGAGTTGCACGCGCCCGATCACACAACGCTTTTCTGTGTGCTCCCTCAGCGCTTTTGTTGTGCGTCACATATTGAGAGAACAAATCTACAATTTCTGTATGAAGCGCGAGAATCGACCTGCGATCCTGACTCAAGACCTCCGCATTGATCATCCGCTGGACACACTGATATGCCTCGTCGAAACAAGCTACGTCGACTAGCTCTGAGGCAGTCGCCCATAGCCGTCGCCCGGCGGCAGTAGTCAATGAATCACCGTTCAAGTCTTTTTTCGCCATGCTGTTTCGCGTGGCTCAGAGTGATCTCCAGGAGTCAGACTCTTTGCCCCATTGACTACATCCGGAGTACCTGGAAGCTTTTGTATTCTCGAGGAATTTGACGCGTGCCCAGCCGAATCGCTTCCCCCACCGATCTTGCCTGACGTGATCAGAAGTTGAGAATTACCGGTACTTCTTAAATTGTCGCCAATGCGCGCCACGTATCTGCCCCGCTTACCCACTCAGCCTCATTCGGCTGTTTTTCCCTAACTACTAAAGTGAACAATGAGCGCCCGTTAGTGTCAACAGTTCAGCGGAAAAATCGGCAGCTTCAATATTTCGTCGTTTGTTACCAATGTAACAGACAGCCTTTGAGGCCTGACTTACATTGAAAACCAGGGAGGCAGTAAGTGCCTTGGAAAAAAGCAATGGGGGACAAACATGACACGCATTACACCGACACCATCAACATCCAGCACCGCAAAGGCTAACCTTTCTTCGGAGAACAA
>CAYTTD010000162.1:0-5068 GCA_964440595.1 uncultured Gaiellales bacterium | reverse complement strand
GGGTCTAATTGTGATCGCGATGTGCAGACGGCCGTTCTCGAGGCAACGGCGGGAAGCAATGTTTCATGTGACCTGATTTGGCACTCTGACTTGCAAAGCAGCAATGGTTACGACGCCTTTCTGTTACCAGGAGGATTCAGCTATGGCGACTACCTCAGGTGCGGCGCAATCGCGGGTAGCTCTCCCGTCATTGGCGTTCTGCGCAATGCTGTGCAGTCCGGAAAACTGGTACTGGGCATTTGCAACGGATTTCAGATCCTCACCGAGTCAGGCATCCTGCCAGGCGCGCTAGTGCATAACACCAGCGGTCGTTTTATCTGCAAGACGGTCGAAGTAGAGGTTATCAATTGCGGTTCACCGTTTACCTCTCAGAGCGCGCCGTTTCTGAAGCTGCCGATTGCCCATGGCGAGGGTAACTACCAATGCGACGCACAGACGTTAGCTGAGTTGAAGAGGGATGATCGCATCTGTTTTCGATACAGCGGTGGCTCGGATGTGAATGGTTCTCTGGAGGGCATAGCAGGTATTCTGGGTGGACCATTCAAGAACGTCCTGGGGCTAATGCCGCATCCGGAACGGGCGGTGTTAAGCCACGCCCCGAGCCTTGACGGTCGCACGATGTTTACATCCATGGTTGAAAGCATTTCAATGTCGCGGGGTGTTGTTTCATGAGTGATCCGTCTCCCAACCAGATCAGAACCGGGAAGCTCTATCTTGAGTTGGGCCTGCTCGAATCAGATTACGCCCAGATCGTTGACGCGTTAGGGGGACGCCTTCCCAACTGGGTCGAAGTTGGCATGTTCTCAGTTCTTTGGAGCGAGCACTGTTCTTATCGGTCGTCCAGGCATCTATTGAAAACGTTGCCGGTTGAAGGGCCTCGTGTGCTTCAGGGTCCGGGCGAAAACGCTGGCGTTGTTGATGTAGGCGACGGTCTTGCAGCAGTGTTCAAGATTGAATCTCACAACCACCCAAGTGCAGTTGAGCCTTACCAGGGGGCGGCCACAGGCGTTGGTGGAATCATTCGTGACATCATCGCGATGGGAGCCCGCCCAATAGCATTGCTTGACTCGTTGCGTTTTGGCGACCCAACTGGCGATGATCAATCCAGACGCTTGTTCTCCGGGGTAGTTTCAGGGATTGCCGGTTATGGAAATTGCGTAGGAGTGCCAATCATCGGTGGTGAGGTCGAGTTCGGCGAAGCCTGGAGGCAAAACCCGCTTGTCAACGCAATGTGCGTTGGAGTCGTTAAGGCAGATCGCCTAATGAGCTGCGCCGCCCAGAGCGAAGGCAACGTGATAATTGCCTACGGATCGGCAACTGGGTGTGACGGTATTCATGGCGCTACGTTTGCAAGTGTCGAAGACCCCGCTGAACGCGAGCGCAGCGCTGTTCAGGTGGGCGACCCGTTCATGGGCAAGCTTCTGATAGAGGCGACCCTGGAGCTCCTTGAGCAGGATCTGGTTGTGTCATTGCAGGACATGGGTGCTGCAGGAATTACTGGCTCTGCTTCAGAGATGGCATTTAGTGGTGGCCTGGGCGTGGACATTGACGTTGATGCGGTACCCGTGCGCGAAAGTGGCATGGCGGCTTGGCAGGTGATGCTGAGCGAGTCGCAGGAACGCATGCTCGCAGAGGTTCGCAACGATGAAAATGTGCTTCGCGCCATCGGTGCAATCCTCGATAGATGGCAGGTTCCCTGGGCGGTAGTGGGGCGTGTTACTTCCACAGGAAGCCTCAGGGTCTATGATGACGGCGCCGTAATTGCCGATGTGCCGGTAGCGGCTTTGTCAGGTGGTGCGCCAGCCCGAGTGCACCAGGTGGCGCAACCAGCTCTGCCTGTTTCAGGTAAACCTGAAGAGGTTGTCCAGCACGACCTCGGTTGGGTTCACGGCCAGTTCGACTCAATGGTACAGGTGGGCACTGTTTTTGGGCCGGGTGAGGCTGATGCGGGAGTGGTTCGACTTCCTGGAAGCCGCCGGGCTTTGGCTGCAACGGTTGACTGCGTTGGCAGCCTGTGCGCCGCCGACCCGTATGAAGGAGCACGGAGAGCTGTTGCCGAGTCATTGCGCAACCTGGCATGCGTTGGCGCGTCACCGGCCGGCATTACCAACTGCCTCAACATGGGCAACCCTGAGAATCCCGAGGTTGCCTGGCAGCTCGAGCAGGTGGTGCGAGGAATTGGCGATGCTTGTCGTGCGTTTGGAGTACCGGTTACGGGTGGCAATGTGTCGCTCTACAACCAGACTGGTGGTCGCGACATCTGGCCAACGCCGGTCATTGGAGCGGTTGGAATTCTTGATGACTACTCAACTGCGAGGGGAATGGCGTGGCAAGCGCCCGGTAACAAACTGGTTCTTGTTGGCAGAGCCATGGGTGATGGCTCATCCCAGCACGGCGATTGGATCGATGCTGAAATAGATTTGCAGGCAGCGCTACGGGAGAGCATCGCCGCTGGACTTGTCGCCTCAGCTCACGATGTTGGTTTGGGTGGCCTGGCCGAGGCTTTGGCGGAGTCATCCGCAGCATCGGGAATCGGTTGCGAAATTGAATTGGATCGAATCGGATCCTTGAATAATCGCGAGTGGGCGGTGGTTGCAGAGGTTGCTTCCGTATTCATTGATTCAATCAGCGGGACACTGCAAAGGCATGGAGTTGATTTCAATGTGATCGGAGTCACTGGTGGCGATGTCATATCGATCACCGACAACAGGTCGACGGATTGCAAGCCGAACATTTACGAAAGGGAATTGGTTGCGTTCGATTACGCTTGATATAGAGACTCCATTTGACAAGCCGCGCGAGGAGTGTGGCGTATTCGGCATTTGGTCAGATCATGAGGAAGCCTATGAGTCAACGCACGTAGCCTTGACCGCGTTGCAGCATCGTGGGCAGGAGAGTGCGGGCATCTCAACCCTGCGCAGCGGTACGATTAGCACCGTCAAGGGCATGGGTCTTGTGCGTGATGCGTTGCCCGCGAGCGATGAAAACGAGAATGGCATGGCACCATTCCCAAGCGCCGCTGCCATTGGGCATGTTCGCTACTCAACTGCAGGCGCATCGAACATAGTCAATGCTCAGCCGCTGCAGTTCACCGTGCGCGGCGAAACAATCTCGATTGCCCACAATGGCAACATCGTAAATGCGCCTGACATGCGTCGGCGTCTTGAGACCGACGGAGCAATCTTCCAGTCAACCAGCGACACAGAGACCATTGCTCATCTGCTGGCCCGAGCGAGCCGCGCCGATTTTGCGGACGCGCTTCAGGAGAGCCTCTTTCAGTTGATTGGAGGTTATGCGGTGGTAGTGCTGACCCAGCATGGGATCATCGCCGCTCGGGATCCCAATGGCCTTCGTCCGTTGGCGCTGGGTCGAACTCCTGGTGGATCATGGTGTGTTGCCAGCGAAAGCTGTGCGTTCGACGCGATCGGGGGCAAGCTTGTCAGAGATGTTCAGCCGGGTGAAATGATCACCATCAGTAACGGTGGATTCACTTCCTCATACTTCACCAACGAACGGCAGAGGACATCATGCTCATTCGAGTACATCTATTTTGCCCGTCCAGACTCCGACATTGATGGTGTGAACGTTCACGAGGTTCGTCGCAGGTCCGGTGAATTGCTGTGGAATACACAACCCGTTGAAGCAGACGTAGTCATTGGCGTGCCCGACTCATCCACCAGCTGCGCAATCGGCTTCTCAAGAGCCTCCGGAATTCCGTTTGAGACTGGTCTCGTGAAGAACCGGTATGTCGGAAGAACATTCATCAATCCCAGCGACACAGAGAGAGCCAATGCTGTGCGTCTCAAGCTAAGCACGGTTGGTAGTGTCGTTCGGGGAAAGCGCCTGGTTCTGGTTGATGACTCGCTAGTGCGTGGCACAACGAGCAAGAGGATAGTCAAGCTGCTGCGAGATTCGGGAGCCAGCGAAGTTCACGTGCGCATTGCCTCGCCACCTGTTACGCACTCCTGCTTCTATGGGATTGACACCAGTCGGCGCGACCAGCTGATGGCAGCCTCCCGATCTGTAGGCGAGATCTGCGAGTTCATCGAGGCCGATTCGCTTGCCTTTTTAACTGAGGATCAACTACTGGCCGCGGTTTCTACGAACGAGGCGAGTGGATGTGCGGGTCTCTGTACCGCCTGCTTCAATGGTAGGTACCCAACTCTTGTTCCCGTTCAGGATTTTGATCATAGGGAGGTAGCGGATGTCGCAGACGTATGCTGAAGCGGGTGTCGATATCAGGGCCGGCGAGGCCGCTGTTGAGCTTATAAAGCCCCATGCGGCGCGCACGATGCGAAGCGAAGTTGATTTTGGAATAGGTGGATTTGCGGCGGGCTTTGAGCTTGATCTGAGCAGGTGGAGGCGCCCAGTTTTGGTCTCGTCTGCTGATGGTGTGGGCACCAAGCTCCTGCTTGCAGGGCAATACGGTCGATGGCACGGCATTGGAGTCGACCTGGTCGCTATGTGTGTAAACGATCTGTTGTGTGTCGGAGCCGAGCCGCTATTCATGCTTGACTACTTCGCCGCCGGAAAACTGAATCCCGTTCAGGTTGAATCGGTGGTTGCAGGTATCGCTGACGGCTGCCTGTTGGCGGGTGCCTCACTGATCGGCGGCGAGACCGCCGAGATGCCGGGTCTGTATAGAGGTGACGACTTTGATTTGGCGGGATTCGCCGTTGGGGTGGTTGAAGCCACTGAGAGGCTTGGGGCTGCAAAGGTCAGGCACGGCGATATCCTTGTTGGCGTTCACTCTTCAGGCCTTCACAGCAACGGTTTTTCGCTCGCGCGAAAGGCAATCGAAGACATAGACAACCACATTGACGAAATTCTTGAACCAACGAAAATTTACGCCAGAGCGGTTGCAGCAGTACAGCAGCATGCAGCAGATTACCTTCATGCGGCGGCGCACATCACTGGTGGCGGCCTCGAGGCAAATGTTGCCCGCGTGATACCTGCTGGTGCGGCAGCTCGGGTTGACTGGAGTTCGTGGTCGCGGCCCGGTATATACAACCTCTTTACAGGCGTGAGGGAAGCTGAGCTTCGCAAAACGTTCAACATGGGAATTGGC
>CAYTTD010000161.1:0-5078 GCA_964440595.1 uncultured Gaiellales bacterium | reverse complement strand
GGTCTTGACGATGTGATCTCGATTTTGTCTGGCAACCTAAGCAGCGTTAAAAAACTTGATGCCATTCGTGAGCGGGTCGGCGACAGCCCCGATAATTTTCTCCCGATTTTTTTGAAGGAAGTGACTGATGACTTGGGCAAGCAGAGTTGATCAAGAATTTTCGAGGATTGTAGGAAACAATCTCCCCTCGCGCTCGTTTGAGGCCGCTGAACGAATATTCAATTTCGTGGTCGACTCATATGTGCTTGATGTCAGTCGCTCAATGTCGCTTTTGATGGCAGGTATTCTGGCAACCTGGTTCACTATCCATTTCACGGTTCTGGGATTCTCCATTCTGCGAGGCGAAGTGCAGGACCCGATGAATGCGATTGTGAAGGATGTATTCAGAATATCTATAGTGCTTGTGGTCGGATCAACAGCAGGGGCCTACAATTCGATCGTGATTGGCGGCGTCAACTCCCTAGAGGCGATGCTTGTCAGTGGTATGAGCAATAGTGACGCACAGAGCGTGGGAACAGCCGTTGGCCGCCTCTTTGACCCTGGCCTTGTCGTCGTTGATGGCAAGCGGTACTCCGCAGCTGGCGCTATGTTTGCAAGTGCAATGAAGCACGGCTATGGGCCATTCCCAGATATTGGGTTTCTGTATGCCGGGCTCATGATGGCCATTGGGCAAGGCATAGTCGTTGCGTTTTTGATCATCCCGTTCTTCCTTGCTAAGACCTATCTGGCGCTACTCTGCGCGATCGGGCCGGTTGCGATCTATATGCTTATTTCACCGGTGACGAAGCAGTACTTTCAGAACTGGCTCGCAGCGACCATTGCGCAGGTTTTGATTCTGGGATTCGTCGCGGCACTCGCCACAATGCTGTCGACAATTTTTCTTTCATTCCTTCGATATTCGCTAAGCAATGTCACGATTGATTTCAATGCTGTCGATGTTGGTACGGTCATCTTCATTCTGGCGCTCGCGCTGGCCGTGGTGGCACTGAACATCTCTAATTTTTCATCGCAGTTATCAGGCGGTGGTTCCGTATCGGATGGAAAAGGCCTGGTTGCCACCATGGTGCAGATGGTGGTTACGCGCGCACTCTTCAAAGGCATGGTCCCATCGACACCGCCAACGCCCCCAGCACCTGGCGGGACAATGGCGAATGGCGGCTCGCCTCAGAATCAATCGACAATGGGCCGAAATGTTGGTTTCGCCGTCGGCCGAGGGGCATCCACCTTGCTTAACAATCTGAAAGGCAGAACATGAAAATTATGAAATTGTCACGGGCTTTGATCGCCAGCGTCATCCTCACCTCGGGTGCCCCTGTGTTAGCGACAGGCATACCGGTATATGATGTTGCTGCTTTCAGCAATGCCATCAATCAGTTGAAAGCATGGAGCGATCAATTTCGGCAAATGCAAGCCCAAATTGATACGCAAAAGGAGCAGATCAAGGCAATGACAGGACGCAGGGGGCTTGCCAATATCCTGAACATCCGACCTGGCTCAGCCATTCATCCAGACTACAAGATCCTCTTGGCCGGCACCAGGTCGCATGAGGATGCCACTCAACTTGCAAGATCACAAATTGATGCCCTGCTGAATGCCACGAATGTGCGGTATTCACTCATTCAGGCATTGATGACAGCAGCGGCAAACACAAATGACCAAAAGGAGGCTTCTGAGATTCAGGCCCGCATAAGCGCTGAGCAAGCAGCCATAGCGAACGAGAGCAAGGAGGTGGAGTTGGTTTCACAATCACTCAGATTGCAAAGAGACATGATTGATCAAGCGAATCGTGCTCGACGTATCCAATCCCTCCAATTCAAGGAGTAAGGCACTCATGTTTGGACGAAAGAAACAAGCACAAACCAAAACTCCTGCAACCGAACCGAAGGTTGCACCACCCGAAATAGAGTTTGAAGCCCGGCTTGCACAGGATGAGCACCGTAAAGTTACGACCCTGGCCTGGATCACCGCAGGGTCGCTCTTGATTGCCATGATTTCCACCGCTTCGGTGCTCAGTTTGTTGCCCCTCCAACGGACTGTGCCATTCATGGTCTACGTTGACCAGTCGGGCGTAACACAAGTGGCCCAAGTCATTGAGCCATCCATCATGACCGCCAATGAAGTCGTCGCGCGTCATTTTGTTGCCAAATATGTTACAACCCGAGAGAGATATCTCTATCAGCTATTACAAGATGATGTAAATTTTATTCTTGCAACCACCGCCGCCCCTATAGCCGGTGAATACTCGTCCCAATTTGAAGGACCAAATCGGAAGGATGTGCAGGTCGGGGACCGAACAGAAGAGAAGATACGTCTCATTAGTGTCGTATTGAGCCCCAGCACAACTGGTCGTGCCACCGTTCGATTTGTCAGAGAAACCTGGACAACGGGATCGCGCTCAATGCAAAAGAGCGAAAGATTCGTTGTTGACATGGCTTATGGGTGGGAGAAGGTTGACGGCTGGTTTGATAACACATTGCAACTAAACCCCCTTGGCTTCACAGTCACCGCCTACCGTGTGTCGCCGGAGTATCAATGACAATCAAATTAAAGCATCTTGTGCTATTGTTCTGTAGCACTGCCTGTATTCATGCCGCCGCTGAATCTTCCCCTACGCCAAGCCCTCGAGATACGCGCATCGGCTTTTTGGATTACGTCCCCGACGATGTGTTTGTCATCCGTGTCGCTCTCGGAGTTGCAACGCGAATCATCTTGCCACCCGGTGAATCGATCACTGACACCGGCTTCGGCTTTCCTGCGGCTTGCTCTGGTTCTACGTCAGAATGGTGCATAACAGCCGAGAAGGGTGACTCCCAGATCTGGGTAAAGCCATTTCCTGGCGCGACAAGCAACAACTTTGAACTGAGAACATCGGCCGGCGACTATTCCTTTCATTTTGTCGTGAGAGATAGTGCGCTAAAGAAGACCGGCACACCTTCCGAGCTCGCTCGCGATGTTTTCTATAGAGTCATTGTTCGGCGTCCCGCACCACTTCCAACAATCGTCACTATGCCTGATGCAAAGACCAAGTCGGTCGAGGCTCAAGTGAGGACACCACCACCCCCCAAATACGCTGCGCCCAAGCTGCGTAACTACAGCTACTCCAAAAAATCGGGTGGCAATATTGATATTGAGCCGTCTGTTGTATTTGATGATGGTCGCTTTACTTATCTCAGATTTGATAAGTCCCAAGAGATTCCCGCACCATTTATTATTGGGCCTGATGGTTCTGAGACACGAGTGCCAATTCATTCCACGCGTCTGTCAGGCACCGCAGAGCAGCCCGACGATCCGGTCGAACACGATTACATGGTCCTCCATCGGGTGGCTCCTGCCATAGTTCTTCGTCTTGGTTCTGCCACCGCCGAGTTGATCAATAACCAATTCGACAAGAAGGGAGTTGAAACTTATAATGGGACCACTGATTCAGAATTCATTCGAATCGAAAAAGAATCTGATACCGAGACCCCAAAATGACCAAAAGATTCCTTCGTCACGAAGCCCCTGAAAGCGCCGAAGCTGATCCGCGCGATCTGCGCCAATCGCATGAGGGCAAGGATGGGGATAGCTCGTCCGCCGATCTCGATATTGTGCGCGACAGCGAGGACATCAACGCTATCGCCGAGGCGCATCAAAGAAGATTCCCTTTGGCCGCTCTGTTGATTGCTTGCGCAGCAATCATCGCAACAATCGCCGGCGTTGTGTACTTTGTGAAACAAGAGATGGGTGCCATCAGTGTGAAACAAACGACGCCTGTAGCTTCACCAGATCCGCTGTCGACGGCTAAGCCATTAAACATCAGTGAAATTCCACCACATTTTTCGCAATCTGATCAAACCAATCCAAGCGCAGCCGTTAATGCGGACCCGAGCGCAGGGCAAGGCACAACTGCAACGGCCAGCTCACAAGGATCACCCGGCTGCCCACACGTCCAAGTAAAGGACCCACTCGGCAATCCTGTGCTCGACGCCAATGGCCTACCAGCGATGATGGATTGCCAAGGTCGCGTCGTACGCGCACCTGAAATCGTACCCTCCGTGCAGCCCGCCCCCACTGCCACTTCCTCGACGAGCGCATCTCAACGAAGCTCCGCGACTGGGACTCAGGCAGCACCTACGATTTCCACCGATCGGTACCGTGGTGCTATTGTTCCAGGCAAGGATGAACCGTCAAACTCCCCATTCGGATCTGACCTCTTAAAGAGCCCACCTTCGTCAGCTGAGGCTGCAATTTCTGCGCTTCAGCAACAGCTTACACTCGCTGGCCCTTTCAGCCCAATTGCCAATGCCACGCCCCCAGTGGCCGTTGCGCCGGTTCAACTGCCAGAGACTAGCGGACGCAGTGGCACGCAAGGGCGAAATTTCGCAGTGAAGAGCATCGATGAGAACCTGGTCATTCCAAAAGGGCACACCGCTGACTGTGCATTGACCATGCGGGCTGTCACCGAAACGAACGGCTTCGCGGAATGCATTATTACAGCCAACGTTTATTCGGCGAACGGTCGCACTCTGCTAATTGAGCGGTTCTCAAAGGCTTTGGGAGAGTACAACGTCAATGCGGCCGCAGGTCAGCGGGTGATTCCAATTCTTTGGACCTCCATTCGCAAGCCAGGAGGGATCACCATTGAGCTGTCTGCTCCGGCCGTCGACGGGCTGGGCGGCGCGGGCCTACCTGCCACTGTCGATAGCAGATGGGGAGAGCGCATCGGCGGAGCCTATCTTTTGTCCATTGTGAAAGATGTGATGGCCTACAAAACCGCCAAGGACGCATCAGGCGCAGCTGGCGGGCAGGTCTATCAGAACACCACCCAAACGTCTAATGACATTGTAGATAAAATTCTAAGCACAACAATTGGCATAAGACCTACACTTTACGCAAACCAAGGGGATCGCGCGCTCATTCTGTTCAATCGCGATGTTGATTTTAGCGGGGTGTACGATGTTCAACGCCGCAAATGAATTAGATGGCTTCGAAACCATTCTCGGTCGGCTCAGCCCGATTTCTGATATTGTTGAGAGCAATGGTGAGATAACCGAAATCGCCATGTCTCGCCCTGACTCGATTCATTTCTATGCTAACGG
>CAYTTD010000160.1:0-5082 GCA_964440595.1 uncultured Gaiellales bacterium | reverse complement strand
TTGCGGGATGCGCGGCAGGTGCTGAGAACAAGTACATCGAAGACATGAACAAAGTTCAGGAGAAGGCTGCCAAGAACTTCGAAAAGGTTGGTTCTTCCGCCTCTGATGAGAAAGAGGCAAAGGCGTTGATTGCATCCTTTGACTCGCTGGTGAAAGACATGGAGGCTATTGATCCTCCGCCAAAGTGGAAAAAGCATCACCAGGACATGATTGATGCAATGAAGGATTCAGGCGACGCGCTTGAGGCATCCATGAATGCAAAGCCTGGAGACGCCAAGGCTCTCACTGATGCGCTCACCAAAATTACGAACGCTCAGACCAAGTACGCCGCTGCAGTAGACGCAATTAATAAAGATCAGGGTAAGTAATCTTCATTTAGGCCACTAATGGCCTGATTCCCAAGAATGCATTGATTTGCAGGAAATAATGTGTTTCGCGTGCGGTCATGGGGCGTCCTCATGCGGCCAAACCGTGGCCTTTTCTGAAACGGCCGCCCGAGGCCATGGCGATATCCGGTTGAGGCAAAGGAGTCGCATCTTATGAGACACCCGAGCCGCAAAGTCAACACATCTTGGGAAGGTGAAGCTCGTGTCAACGGTCTCACAGCTAATAGGACAGATTCCCGGCCAGGGAGTCGTACAGCAGACAGGACCAAATCCGTCTATGGGTACTCGGCAGAATGATGGTTACCAATCGTTTGGTGGCAGTGTCATTCGCAACGGACTCATTGGTGCCGGACTTGGTGCAATGATCGGCCTGCCAACAGGGCTTGGTTTGCCGATTGGAGCCGGTGTAGGTGCGGCGCTTGGAGTGGGATCAGCATTGATCAGACACCCGCGGGTTGCCAACGCCTTTGGTGATGGAATGAAGGGTGCCCTTGCTGGTGCTACAGGTGGTGCACTCGTTGGTACGGTAACCCCGTTTGGTCCTATCGGCGGAGCAGTCGCCGGTGGTATCGGCGGATTCCTCACCGGCACAACCAGCGGTCTGCTGAAAAAGTTTAATGGTGGCAAGTACTCCATCGAGGGGCAGACCACGGTCTGGGGCCGCGTATCCCGTGGATTTGCACTTGGTGCAGTGAGCGGCGGTGCAGTGGGTCTCGGAGCAGGACTGCTCTTTGGCGGTATTGGAGCGCTACCCGGCGCGATCTGGGGTGCTGCAATAGGTGGTATCGGCGGAGCCGCATATGGCTTGATGAGCGGTGGAGTAGATGCCGCTACAGGAGCCAAGGGCGCAAGGTTCTTTGGAGCCAGCGGGTCTGGTGCAAATCTTCCCCACCTGCCAAATCTGCCGGGGCAGAATCCCGGACAGGTTCCAGGGCAGAATCCGTTTCAGACTCCGCCTGGCTACTGCCAAACAGCTTAGCTGAACGATGTGTTGATTCGACTCAGAAGTGAGTGAGGGTTGCAGGTGACCTGGCCAATGCCAGCCTGATGTACGCCGACAAGTGAGCGGGTGCGCAGTGCAGGTAGCGGCAACACACGGGTCGCTCTGCGCGAGCGCTTGGCCGATGGACGCCCCAGGTCCGTCGGCCATCGTCGCTTTTAATTAATGAAGAAACAAATTTGTTATGCAGATGGTATTGACGTAGGTTTCGGCAATGGACTTGAACCTTGGTGGTAAAACGGTAATCGTTTCAGGTGGCAGTGCTGGAATTGGGTTGGCCTCTGCAAAAATGTATCTGGAGGAGGGGTGCAACGTTGTCGTCGTGGCTCGAGATGCAGCAAGACTCGCGGAAGCAGCATCTGGACTTTTGGCGGGGAAAAGCGCTGAACGGGTCCTTACGATATCGGCTGACCTTGCGAAGCCCGGTGAGCCAGAACGAGTTGTTGAAGAGACAATTGCGAGATTCGGAGTCGTCGACATCCTTGTAAACAATGTGGGAGTTGCCTACCAGGCAAAGTTTCATGAGGTCAGCGATGAGCAGTGGGATTCGCTATGGCAGCTTAACGTTATGAGTTTTGTCAGATTTATTCGTGCAGTTCTTCCGTCTATGCGCGAGCGGAAGGGCGGGTGCATCATTAACGTCTCGTCAACTGCCGGCAAGCGACCCAGTGCCGGCATGGCAAACTACTCAGTGACCAAGGCCGCTGTTCTCTCTCTAAGCCGTTTGATTGCGGATACTTATGCCGGCGACGGTATTCGTTCTGTTGCAATCTGCCCAGGCCCGACCCGAACTCCTGCGTGGCTCAGTGAAGGGGGATTGGCAGATCAGGTTTCAGAGCGTTCAGGTGTTGATCGCGACTCTGCACTTGATGCGACTGGCAAGGGGCGGCCAATCGGGAGAATGGCTGAACCCGAGGAGATAGCGTCGGCAATCGTCTTTGCCTCTTCTCCAGCCTCCGCCTACACGACAGGTGCCGCATGGAGTGTTGATGGCGGAAGCGTTCCAGTAATTATCTGATGAGTTCCAATTCGCTTGAGATAAACGTGATAATGCATCCATCCCTGATTCAGGATGCTTCTGGCTCGTTAAGTAGATACGCGGTAATCGTTGAGCCGATTGTTGTGGGGCCAACCACGATCTTGCGGGTTGATGAGTCAGGTGACTTTGATCTGAAGGGCGGTTTGTACGGTGTAGCGCCAGAGCTTGACGTCGAATCATTTTCCGCAGAGGCGCTCAACATCTCATCTGCAGGTTACCGCAAAATAGTCGTTGGAGCACTGTGCAATCTTCGTCCAACCTGCGCAGTGCTGGCTGGTGATACAGAGTTGTCTGTGCTGGACATAGTCTGCCTGCCCTTCAAAGATGAAGTCGCATTGGACTCGCTGTGGTTTGCAGGAGCCATGGCTGGCATTCTGGTTGATGAGTGCGAAATTGCTGATCGTGGGGCGTGGCTGAATGAGGCTGCGGGCGTTGTTCAGGCATTTAGCCCGGTATTTGGTGCCGCCGAGAATGTTTTCTCCTCTGCTCGCCGATTGGGTGTCATAGAGGATGAGAAGTCTTTGGCAATTCTGATGAGCCGGGCTTGCGACATCGATTCCGTTGGCACTGTTTGTGAACTAAACTGCTCGCATGACGATGGCAGGGTAGTGGCGCGTGCTTTTCAGCGCTGACCGTATTCATTCAGCTACGTTGGCAAGATGCATGGCTACTGGGAGGTCTCTCCTGGCTGCTTTGTTGAATTGATCAATATAGCTCCTTGATGCTTTTTCATCAGAGATCGTGGGGCAAAACTGATCTCTCATTTCCGCGAGATCAATCTCGAGATCTTCGATTATCTCGTCATGCTCCGCAAGATGAATCATCGCGAGATCAGGGTCACTCTCCCGGTGGTAATGATTGTGTGCCTCAATTGCTCGATTGAATCGAAGCTCGTTCTCACTTACGAAAGCAGTCAATTGCCTGCGAATAACATCCTTGAATTTTCGGGAAGAAAATATTGCAGCCATTGTGCTGTGACTTCCCCTATGAATGGCTGAGCAAACGAGGTTCTATTGGTTCCGCGTTATATGAGCGTCAGTTTGCTTATGTATTCACCCCAATTTCGCCGGCTAATCCTTGCTGTGAGCATCAAATTGGTCGACCTTCAGAATTGCTAAAGAAATGCGGCAAAGTGACCGATACTGTAAGGAGAACGTTAGGGCAAGTAATGAGATATATGAAGATAGTAGAAGCTGAGAATCTGGATGATGCCAGAAGGTCCTACGTTGCTCTATTGAATCGTAGTGGAATCGCGGTTGGGCCGGGTGCGCAGGTTTTTGTTGAGACGGTGCACCGTGACATCAAGCCAAGTCGAAGCTGGCTTTGCTACATTGCTGCAGGCTCATCTCGCAAGGCAGCCTAGAAATCTTTCTTACATATCTGCCATCGTCGCCATGATGTTCAGAAATGCTGGCCCCAGAATGACAATGAACATCGCTGGAAAGATGAATATGACGGTGGGGAAGAGCATCTTCACGGGAGCCTTTGTTGCCTTCTCCTCAGCATCGAGTTGTCGCTTGATGCGAATGTCTTCGGCTTGCACGCGCAGGGTTCGTCCAAGTGATGTACCAAGCTCTTCGGCCTGGATTATTGAACGTGAGAAACTTGAAATGCCCTCGCTTCCAACACGGTCAGACAGGTTGCGTAGTGCTTGGCGGCGAGTTTCTCCGATACGTATCTCACGCGCCATCAGAGACATCTCATCAATGAATGGTCCCTCCATCTTCTCGCAAACCTTGGAGATCGCGGAGTCAAATCCAAGGCCTGCCTCGACGCTTACCGTCAGGAGGTCCAGCGTGTCAGGCAGCATTCGTTCCATCTCAAACTTCCTGGCTGCTGCCTTCTTGTTGATTACAAAGTCTGGTCCGATAAAGCCAATGGCGCTAATTCCAAATCCTAATGGCATGAGTGCTGCCTGCTTTGCGACCAGTGCGAAGAAAAGTCCCAGAATAATTCCGCCGATCGTTAGCCCACCTTTGAAGGCCAAGAAATTCTGTGGCGAAATGCTAACCCCCGCCTGGTGCAATCGTTGCGTGAGAATCATGCGGTTTGATTGGGGGGACAACTTCATGCCGAAGTTCGAGAACTTCTTGCCCATGGGTGCGAGCACTCTCTCAGCAAAGCTCTTGGTAGCCTGTTCCTGATCGGCGTTTGAGCGCACCGAGAACGAGCTGGCTCTCGCCAGCTGCTCATCGATTTGTCGAGAGCGTGTGCCGACGACCTGAAGGGCAACAAAGGCTGCTCCCACCAACATTGCGGTTGCCAGTATCATCAACAGCATTTTTCTTTACGTCTCCTAGATCTTTATGCTTACTATTTTCATGCAGGCGAGGTAGCCAAGGAACATTGATCCGCAGGCAATCGCAATCATGATGTAACCGGGGGTTGTAGAAATCATTGGCGCCATGTACTCAGGGCTCATCAATGTGATAACCAAACCGATGAATACCGGCATTGCGAGCAGAACATATGCGCTCATTCGCCCCATTGAGGTCAGCGCCTTCACCTTTTTTCTGAACTGTTGTCGGCCACGAACAGTGTCGCCAACCATCTCAAGAATCTCGGCGAGCGATCCACCGACGGTGCGCTAAATGTTCACGGTTGTCACAGCGAAGTCAAAGTCAGCGGATCCCATTCTTACGGCCATGGCTTCGAGT
>CAYTTD010000159.1:0-5140 GCA_964440595.1 uncultured Gaiellales bacterium | reverse complement strand
TTGCTTTGTCATAGTTCGTAGCGTAAGTGATAACCAAGGAGTGGTCTGAAAAAGCCTCTATTTTCGATCTTTGGCGTCCGTTATGCAGGTCTTCGATGAGAAGGTGATTCCAATTGAGAACCCCGCCAACTCTTTCAAGTTCATCTAGTTCCGGACTAACCAGGTCCAGCCAAAAGAATTTGCCCCGCGCTCTAAATTCTGGGATCTGGTCAATAGAATTTTCATCAAGAATCTGCATGGTATTCATTCGCTATTTATTCAGTGGCCAGGCGGTACCCGCTTGTTTGGCTTCTCAGACCTGCTCCAGGCTCCATGTTCGATCACCTTGGCAAGATCGTCGTCGTGTTCTAGCACGTGGATGTCGGGAAGGTTGCGAAAGTTCTGCTGGTAGTCGAATCCGTACCCTACGACGAACCTGTCTGGAGCTGCGAAAGCGCGCCAACTAACGGGGATGTCGGCAAGCCTGCGCTGTGAACGGTCTAGCAGGGTGCAGACCCTAATGGAGGCTGGCTCATGAGTCGCTATCCATCGCATTATGTATCTCAGGGTCAGGCCGGTGTCGACTATGTCTTCGATCAGAATAACCTCGCGACCGGCAATCGGGTTCTGTAGGTCTTTCAGCACTCGCGCGTGCGTTGCAGACCCATCCTCACCAAATGCTGAAACCGCAATGAAGTCCATCTCATGTTGGATCGTCAGTGCCCTTGCAAGATCAGAGGCAAAGATTGTCGCCCCTTTTAGAACCGTCACAAGCACCGGAACAGAATCGCCGCACTCGGCGTCGATCTCTCGCCCAAGCCTTGCAACCTGATCGTGGATCTGCGCCGACGAGAAAAGAACAGGCCCAGGACTTGGGACGTGGGGCAACGTCATGCACCTTTCTTCAGTTCAGCATCGCCACCAGAAGAGCGAGCACGTAGCTTCTCTGCGAGAGCCTCGATATCGCGCCGATAAAACAGCTTTACGTTCACGTCCGGGTAGCGTTGCCTGAGCTTGCGTACCTTGCGATTCTTACGGGTCACGAGCTCCTGCTTCATTGTGGTGACCTCAAGAAATAGATTCTGCTCAGGCAGGTAAAAATCAGGAGAAAATGCCTGTGTAACTCTGCCATCCTCGCCGGTTTCAAGCACAAAAGTTACAGGTTCGTACTCCCAGGGCACACCGTAATAATCAAAGATCAGTGCACATTCACGCTCGGCATCATTTACGAACCTTGGCGGTTTTTTGCCGCAAAAATGCATAAACGGTGTCAGCGGCTCAACCTCTTGCAAAACCTCTTCAGGATCCATAATCACTCCTGCAAGTTTCGGCACTACCCTCACAATACCTGTAAAACGGTACTGATGCCGCACCCCGCCAGAAATAATTTAGAGTTGGCAAAGCCGAAGGAAGGGGTGATTCGTGGGTGATATTTCGGGGATGAGGAGGATTATTCACCTCTCTGATCTTCATTGTGGGTCTCCGTACTTCATGCCAGATCTGCTTGAGATGGCGATCAGTGAGGTAAATAGTATGACGCCCGATGCGGTCGTAGTTTCTGGCGATTTGACTGCCGAAGGATTTGTGGACGACTATCGCACGGCGGCAAGTTACCTTGAGACCATCGAGTGCCAGCACCAGGTAGTGATACCTGGCAACCATGATTCGCGCAACGTTGGTTACGTGCACTTCGAAGACATGATTGGCGTTCGAAACCCGGTGCTTCACATGGGCGACATATCGATCGTGTGTGTTGACTCGACAGAGCCAGACCTGAACAACGGCCGCGTTGGGCGTGGGCGCTACGATTGGATTCACGAGCAATTTCGCTACCCGGCCAACCTGCGAATATTCGTTCTGCATCACCATCTGATTCCGATTCCAGGTACCGGGCGGGAGCGCAGCGTGGTCCATGATGCTGGTGACCTGCTTGAAGTATTGCTTGAAGCGCACGTAGATCTGGTGTTGGGTGGCCACAAACACGTACCCCACGCGTGGCAGCTTGAAGGACTTTTCGTTGTCAATGCCGGCACGGTCTCAACTACAAGGCTTCGCGGAAGGGGGAGGCCTTCGTACAACATCATTGACGTGACTCCTGATCTGAAGGTATCCATTGATCAGAAGTTCCCTGGTGGCGACAGAGTGCCAATGCTGCGCTTTGACGCAGCCGCGCACAGGCAGGAGGGAACCTGGAAGAAGTTCCCCATCACCAGGTGATCTTGCTGCAATACCGCATACAGGTCATTGCCCGGCGGTGCCGAATAACTTTCATGTAGCACGCGAAGGCAACAATCAGGGTTTTGGCTAGTGACTTCAAAAACAATCTCATTGGCAGATCATCTGCTGCCGCAGCACTTCCCTTTCGATGACGAACGGCTTCGAGCCGTTGTTCTTGTAGATGGGGAGCACTATCCGCAAGTGTCGCGCGATGTCATAGACGCTCTGCGCGATGCTGGATGGCACATTGAAGGCGCCATTCTCGTGGGCGGCGGAGAAAAGCTGCGAGAGACCCCTGACTATGGCGTGCCATGCGTGACCGGCGACAGCCCATTGGATGCAGTCATCAAAGGGTGCAATGCGTTCTCACCGCGCACAGTTATTGATATAGGCGATGAACCTGTTCTGGTACTTGAGGAAAGAATGAGGATCATCTCTGAGCTGAACTTGCGTGGGGTTGACTGGCGCGGTGCTGATTCTCTGGTTTGTGCTCCCCACCAGGTTCGAAGCGTTACACCTTCTATTTCCATAGTTGGTACAGGTAAGCGTATCGGCAAGACTGCAATATCGGGGTTCATAGCTCGCGCTTCCGCTGAGCACTTTGACGAGCAGGTGGTCGTTGTAGCAATGGGCAGAGGCGGACCTGCTGAGCCGATTCTTATGGAGGCGATTAGCGAGACTGAAGCGCTTGATCGGCTGCTTGAAATCAGTCGTGGTGGCATGCACGCCGCATCTGACTACCTCGAAGACGCGGTGTTGACTGGATGTACGACGGTCGGATGTCGCAGAGCTGGTGGCGGATTGCTTGGTGCACCAGTGGACTCAAATGTTCCGGCTGGCGTTGCGCTTGTTGATTCCATGGATCCAGCCCCAAAGCTCGTAATCTACGAGGGCAGTGGAAGTTGCATTCCACCGGTTATCACACACCGGCGTATCGTTATCGGAGCGGCGGAGCGGCCCCAGGATCTTTTTGACGACTTCTCGCGCGTCAGGTTTCGCGGTGCGGATCTCGCGATGATCGTAGGGAATGATCCTGGGCGAACGATCCAATTGGCTGAGAGGCTTTCATTAAAGTACCCCGGACTCAATGCTATTGCCGTGCGGCTCGAGCCCACTCCCACTCGTAGTATTGAGGGGCGTCGCGTTGCACTCTTCACCTCTGCGCCAGAGTCAATCGCCTCGACCATGATGAATCGCGTATCAGACCTGGGGGGCGAACTGGTTGTGCTTAGTCACGCGCTTGCAAAGCGAGACCAGCTTCGCATTGACCTGGCTAGTGCAATTGAGCGAAAAGCCGACTGCGTGGTGGTCGAGATCAAGGCCGCCGGCATAGACACCGTTGCTGAGTTTGCTGACGAAAATGGTCTGGAAACGATCTTTCTGGATAACCCTCCTGTGCCCCACGATTCGACTTGTGATCTTGAGAAAGAAATCATTCAAGTTGTAAGGCTTGCTGCCGATAATTGATCAGTTCAGTAGGGGCTGAGCGGTCATGTAGAGGTCGGCAAGCGAGGCAATTCGTGGTGGGTATAGAACCCGAACAAATCAATGGTGTTCAGATCATGGACAAGCGTGGGAAGCAGGTTCCTTACTCTCGTGGCATGATGACACAGTCATTGACTGCTGCCGGAATTCAACCGGAACGTGCCTACTCGCTTGCCTCTGCGCTCCAGCTGCAGCTGGCGCATGATGCATCAGGTGCAAACATAACCGTGGAAGAGCTTTTTGCCCATGCCGAGAATCTGCTCCGCGACAACGAGGATCCGGCGATCGTAGACCGATTTCGGCGTTGGACCACCTTCAAGCGCAAAGACGTTCCCATAATGCTGCTGATTGGGGGAGCCACTGGAAGTGGCAAGAGTACCGTTGCTACTCAGGTGGCGCACCGGCTTGGTATCACCCGCATCACATCAACGGACCTGATACGACAGGTAATGCGAGCTTTTTTCTCGCGTGAGCTTCTTCCTGCACTGCACCACTCGAGTTTTGGTGTTCCCCAGCCAGCAGCCCTATTGCCAGACAGTGCTCGCGACGACATAGAGCTTCTTGGATTTCTCGAGCAGGCACGGCAGGTATGCGTTGGAGTACATGCCATTCTCGAGCGCGCGGAGCGGGAGAAAATGAGTACACTGATCGAAGGTGTTCATCTGGTGCCTGGTCTCACCCGCCACGTTGACATATCTAGATGCGCCGTCGTTGAGGTTGTCGTTCACATCGAGGACGAGGAAACCCATCGCAGCTACTTCACCATGCGGGAACTTCAGACCGATGGCAGTCGTCCGGTTGACCACTACATCAAGCACTTTGATCAGATCAGGCGCATCCAGGGTTATCTTGTGGATCAAGCGGAGCGTCGCGGTGTGCCCGTGGTTGAAAACACATATATCGACGAGACCATCAGTCGGCTGACCGACTACACTCTGGATATGGTGGAAAAGGTAGCCTCAGACACGAATATTGACCAGTCTGGCACAATCAAGCACCCGTCTGAATCTGAAAAAACCAGGAGAAGTGCCTGAAACAATTACCACCCGTCCGAAATCTACGCTATGATGTGGCGGTACACACTTGATGGCACATTGGGTATGCGGCATTTCAAGCGTGTTACTTCCTTTATTTCCCCCAGTAGATTTCGTTTGAAGGCGGCTGCTGGACTTCCACCCATTTTTTAGCGGGTTCGGTGCGGGATCATCCGATCGGAGATATTTCATGCAGTCAACAACTTTCAATATGGATCAGTATGAAGCCATGGCCGAAGATGCCAAGGCCGAGCTAGAGCAGCGGGATTTGGCGGATCTATGGTCTGACGCAGTTGCAAGAGGCATTAAGCGCTATCGCAAGATGAGCAAGAGTGAGATCGTTGACGAGATCTGGAGCGACGAGCAGCGTCGCACCGGCGCGCTCAATCGCGAGGGAATACTGGATGTATTACCTGACGGTTTTG
>CAYTTD010000158.1:0-5180 GCA_964440595.1 uncultured Gaiellales bacterium | reverse complement strand
GTTCACGAATGTACCGTTTAAACTTGCTCTATCCTCAACCCGAACACTGTTTGAATCGTTGTAGATCACTGCGTGTTCACGCGATACCGTGACGTCATCAAGAAAAACATCACTCTCGGGTGCACGACCGATCGTCAACTTGTCCGGAATCGTAAATCGCTCGCCCGCACGACCTCCACCGGACCTAATGATCAGGGCCGCCCCATGCCCGCCCTGTGGCTCGACTGGGTCTGTACTGTCGGGATCACGACCTACGCCCGGAAGTGACACAGGAATTGCGGTAGTCGCATCATCCGCCACAAGGAAAGTGCCGCACCTTGCACAATAGTTTGCACCCTCCTGGCCTTCAAACCCGCAGGATCCGCACTTTGTCGAGGTCACGACGATCACTCCCCTGCCTCGCTGCCATCAGCAGGCAAGCCCTTACCGGCAAGAATCCTGGACAGCCGCTCAATATCAATCCCTTCAAGTGCACTCCCTTCGCCGCTGTACTTCTCAGTCTTGCGGGAAAGAAGCTCGCTTCGAAGAATGTCGATATACCCGTGGAGAATCCTTCGGCGGTATGAAACCTGGTTCTCTTCCTCAACATAGCGGTCAATTAGATCCTTCAGCGCCTCATCATCAAGGCTGCCAAGATCGGGCAAAGGTTCCACAACTCATCCTCCAGTTCAACCTTTGGGTAAAGGTTTTTTTGAGCCTAGGGAGCATACACCGCCGGCAGGTATTTCGAAAGGCCAAACGTCGTCATTTTTCCAGGCCAGTTTATTTGCCATCCAAAACCCACGAATATCTACGTACGTAGCCAACCAGAGCAAACAGTGATATCGACAAACCGATTTCAAACAGCCAGAGAGGCCAGATGGCACTGGGCAGAATCCACAGCAAGGCCAGACCGCCCATCATGGATGCCATCCCCACCTTGCCAGTAATACTGACCGTAGGAACAACAAAAGAGGTGGTTCGGTAGTAGCCATACATGGCCCCGATGTCACGGGCCACAACAATTACCCACTCCCACCCAAGCATCCGATCATCAAAGATACACAGCAGAATGATGGCCGAATTCACTAGTAGTCGATCCGCTATGGGATCAGCTATCTTTCCGAATTGGCTCATGATCTGAGCCTTTCTTGCTATCAACCCGTCAAAGAAATCCGTAATCGAAGCAATCCAGAACACCGCGCCAACCTGGATGGACGTACCTCTCTCGATTACAAACATTCCAATGAACACAGGTACCAACAGAAGTCGAAACACTGTCAGTGCGTTCGGAATATTGCGTACTATTGGCTTGTCATCCGCTGTCACCAATCGTCAAACCTACATGGCAAGGCGGAGCCACTGAGCAGGCCGATGCGTCTATGATTGCCGCCATCATGGGTTTTCTTTACGCAAAGGCAAGTCACATATACCGCAGACTAATCAAACCAGTCGGCATTGGAGCCCGAGTTGCCTGCATAAACGAAAGAGGCGAGGTACTTCTGGTCCTTCCAATTATTGGTGAAGCCTGGTGGTACCTGCCTGGCGGGGGCGCGAAGCGAGGAGAGTCTCTTCCCACCTGCGCTGCCAGGGAGCTGAGAGAAGAAACCGGAATAAGAATTGATGAGGATGAAGATCTGAAATTCCACGGAATGTTTATGGCGTTTCGCCGCGGAATAACTGATCATGTCGCCGTCTACCACGCAACAGTGAGTTCACTGAATACCCACATTTCGACGGGGCTGGAAATCAGGAAAGCCGGTTATTTCCCAACCGATGATCTCCCCGAGAACACGTCACCGGCAACCAGACGAAGGGTGAACGAGATTGCACATGGTCTGCCGGCTCCAGGTCGCTGGTGAATAAATCGGGACGACTGGATTCGAACCAGCGACCGCCCGGCCCCCAGCCGGGTGCGCTACCAGACTGCGCCACGTCCCGTTATTGGATTCGGCGAAGCATACCACGCTACTCGCGTCGCCCAATGGCACGTAAGCCAATTACCAGGCCAACTGCTCCTACACCGGCAAAAAGCATCGCCATTGATCGGTATGAGCCTTTGATCTCCTTGCACCCCACTGTCGGCTTGTCATCCTCCAGCGTCAGTCTCTTTTCCACACCACCGGTCTTCGCAGGGCACCCATACTCGGTCGAATATGCCCAGCTAAGCACGCCACACATCAAAACGCCGCAAACTACCAGCCCCGCCCAGGCAAATTCTCCTCCCGTATAACGCCAGCCAACGAAGATCAGGCCGATAACGACGAACATTGCTGCCGCCCCCCACACGGTAGATGCTGTGGCGAGGGAGGCAGCGCCTGCGACTCCCATCGCGCACCAGACTGCCAATGCTTGTCCGGCTCCGATGGCGTTCTTCCGCGTCACGTCGTTCAACGTACCACAACCGCTTTTCCGCGTCGGGCCTTTACCCGTCGACCGGGCTTACCCGCCTGGATCCATTGGTCAATCTCATAAAAAAGCTCGTCGACCAACTTGTCTTGAGCAACTTTGCGCAAAACCTCTCCATGTGCATAAATGAAACCAACGTGCCTGCCGCCCGCGATGCCGAAGTCGGCATTCCCGGCTTCACCGGGGCCATTCACAGCGCACCCCATTACTGCAACTTCAATGACTTCTTCCCCGTAGGCTTCAAGTCGCTCCTCAACCTCTTTTGCCAGGGCAACAATCTCAACGTCTGCCCTACCACAGCTTGGGCATGCAATGATGTTTGGACCACGCTCGCGGGTTCCTGTTGCCTTAAGAATTTCCCATGCAACCTTTACCTCTCGCACAGGATCTGCGCTGAGGGACACCCTGATCGTGTCTCCTATCCCATCAAGAAGCAGCGCTCCGATACCAACAGCGGATTTGATCGACCCACAGAATTCAGTACCAGCCTCTGTGACACCCAGATGGAGCGGGCAATCAACCTTATCTGAGAGAAGACGGTATGCCGCCACCATGACTACGGGGTCCGATGCCTTGACAGAAACCTTGAAGTCGCTGAAATCCATGGATTCAAGCAGCCTTATCTCCTCCAAGGCTCCCTCGACCAACGCTTCAGCAGGTGACGGTACAGCAAGCTCCTTGAGATGATCGGGCAATGAACCCATGTTCACGCCAATGCGAATTGGTATGCCAGCCCTGCGTGCCGCCTCAACGACCTGAGTGGTCTTGTCTGCGCCACCAATGTTTCCGGGGTTGATCCGCACACAGGCTACGTTGGCTTCGATTGCTTTCAATGCCAACGACGCGTTGAAATGGATGTCGCTAACGACGGGGATGGGTGAAAGCTTGACAATCTCGGCAAGCGCAGCGGCATCTGCTCGCCCTGGAACAGCAACCCGTACGATCTCACAACCGGCCAGATGCAGCTTCTTGATCTGAGATACGGTTGCCTTAACATCGGAGGTCTGAGTCGTAGTCATTGACTGCACAGAAACATCTGCGTCTCCGCCAACAGCAACATTTCCGACCATTATCTGTCGAGTCATGGTTTTCTACTCCACTCTGCATTGAGGCAACTCATTCAGAACCCTTCTCTTTGCGAGCAATAATACCGTCCATCCCGATGGTTAGACTCAAATGAGCACCAGATCCAAACAGAAAGTCCAAGAGGTAACTATGGCAAACGCCAACAGAATTCATATTTTTTGCAGACTGATTGCGTTACCACTGCTGGCATTATCAATGGGTTTTCTGGGAGCAGCTGATGCTGCCATCACTCAGGTGACTTTTCGAACGCCAGAGACAATAGCCACTTACACCAGCAATCATCCAGTGGTTGCAGCAGGGAAAAATGGTCACATCGTTGCCGCGTGGTCACAGCAAAACCCAAAGGGCGTGGTAATAGTTACAAGCGAACTCAGAATGGGGTCATGGACAACCCCAGAGAAGATTCCTGGATCCGAAGGAGGAGACTATCCGTCAATTGCCGTGGGAGCTGGCGGAGATGTTGTTGTGGGATGGGTCGCTTCCGGGAGGATCGGCGTAAGTATTCGAAAGGAAGGCGACAGGTTTTCAAAGGCCAGCACCCTGGGAAGCGGGTCACAGAATTCAGATCCAACTGTCTCGATCGGCGCTACTGGACGCGCTGTTGCAGTTTGGACTTCAACTGGTACCACTCGATCGGTTGAATCTGCATTTGCAGACAACTACAAGTGGGGAACAGCATCGCGGCTTGACGGTGGCACTGATACTTCGAGCGCCTCTAAACCTTCTGTCGCAATGGACTCTGCCGGACGAGCGGTTGTTTTATACACTCAAGGCACGCCACCCGCATTTACCGCCAATACAGTTCAGCAGGCAATTGCCGGCTCGTCAGGTGGGTTCGGCACTCCAGTTACACTCGAGGCAAAGGCATTTTCCGAGAACGGCGTCGACAGCAGCCCACGCGTCGTCAGTAACACTACCGGTCAGGTAGCGGCATCTTGGGGATCAAACTGCACGGACGGATGCCCACAGGCCAAGTTTTTCAAGATGGGAGTCGGAACCACCACTACTGGAGTGGCAACCACTAAGGCAGTTTCCAATCCGTATGCCGCCGAATCGGCTGACACCGGCCCAGAGCGCAAGGCAGCGGCATTTTCGGATGTTGCTATTGATGAGTCTGGAAATGGCACGATGGTGTGGGAAGTCACCAGGACCGGTATCGATCCACCGATTGAGATTTGGGCGGCAAACGCAACTTCACTGGCCGCGTTCTCCGCCAGCACCAAAATAGGTACCAATACGGATGCCGTGGCAAGTGACCTTGACGTTACAGCCGCAGACGGCCGCGTAATTGCCACTTGGGCGTCTGCTCCATCAGCTGGCGCTTCATCCGGGATACAGATGGTTCAATCTGCGTTTGCCGGAACAAGCCCGTCTACGTGGACTTCCGCAACGATGGTCAGCGCTGCCGACGAGAGCGCAGTGGCTGCTGACGCATCCATTAGCCACGACGGTACGGCGGCAATCGTTTACTCGGGTGCCAGCAACGACACAAAGGCAACTACAAACGCCAGGAGGGACACAGCCAAACCTACCCTCAACATTACCGAGAGTGGCAGAAGATTCTCAGTAATCAAAGGCAGATTCTTTGTTCGGGTTTCTTGTCCAATCACCGAGGCGAGATGTGGTGGAAAAGCCATATTGAAACGAAAGGGTTCTGGCAAGACGTTTGGGCGAGTCACATACCAAATTGATGGTGGCGAACAGGA
>CAYTTD010000157.1:0-5202 GCA_964440595.1 uncultured Gaiellales bacterium | reverse complement strand
AAGGAGCGGATATCTCCTGTGATCAGCTGCTTCATCGTAAACACGTACTGCTTGGGGAGTGAGTCGTTGAGGTGGTATTTGGCGCGGATCGCGTCAAGTAGCTCTGGGGTTGGCTTCTTTCCGGCAATGCGAACGGCCGGGTCGCCAGTCGGAATCAGAAAGAAGATCATGAAGGTGACGATGCTGATCAGAAATACCGTGATCGCCCCGTGAACAAGCCTGCGCAGAAGAAAGCCGCCCATATCCCTACTTACCTCCCAGATTCTTTGGGTCGAATGCCTTCTCTACCGACATGCCGATCAGGTTCACGCTGGTGGCAATCAGCACGATGAATGCGCCAGGCACGAGGGTGATCCATGGTGCAGTCGTGTAGTAGGGAACGCCGTCTGAAATACCAGTGCCCCAACTCATCTCTGGCGGCAATATGCCAAGGCCCAGGTAGCTCATGCCAGCTTCCGCAATGATCATGCCGCTGACCATTAGTCCGTAGTAGGTAACCAGAACGCTGCTGATGTTGGGAAGCATGTGGCGGAACATGATTCGTGCATCGTTACCACCGAGCGCTTTTGCGGCTTCGACGAATTCCTTTTCGGCAAGGCCGAGAACGAGAGAGCGCACAAGGCGCGCCATCCCCGGAATCGCCAATGTGCCCATCACTACGATTAGCAGCCCCAGGGATCCTCTCTGGATTGGGCCAATTGATCGAGTCGCAAGTGCTGCCGACATTGCCACCATCAGTAGTAGTGATGGAAAGCAAAGCATGAAGTCAATGGTGCGTGAGATCACGGCATCCCACATGCCGCGCTTGTAGCCGGCAATCGTGCCAAAGAAGATGGCGCCAAACATGCCAAGAGTTGCAGCACCGAAGCCTGCAAGTAATGACACTCGGCCGCCGCGAAGGGCACGCATGAAAACGTCGCGGCCAAGCACGTCAGATCCGAGCGTGTACTCGCGGTGGAATCCCGGACCAATGCCCGGCATGCCATCCAGCCGCACTACCTCCTTCTCCTTGCCGCTGATCTTGACTGATCCAGAGAGATTCTGTTCGGTCGCAGTTCGGCCTGCCCACCTGCTCTCCATCATGGGAGCGCTCATACACGCAATGATCACAAGAGCAAAAATTACGCATGAAACTTTGAAGACGCGGTCTTCGCGCAACCTGCGCTTCGCAATCTCCGTCGGGCTCGGACTTTGTTGGGCAGTGTTGTCATGTGACTTTCCTCGGGCCAGGGGGCCAACCTGGGGCAGGACTGCCGGGGTGCGCGCTGCGCCTGCTGAAGCACTCATGCTGTGCCTCCTGATGCAGACGATTCATCCTTGACGCGGACATTTGAGAAAACCATGCCGTAAACAGGGTGGGCGATGTAGCCCTTTACGCGAGGATTCGTGAAGTACCACGAAACCGGGTTGGAGTAGGGAACCCAAGGTGCGTCTCGCATGATCTTTTCGTCGAGATCAGCCCATGCTTTCTCCCGCTCATCCATGTCCTGCAGAGCCATGGCCTCTGCGATCTCCTTGTCGGCACCGCTGTACATTGCGTTGTTGTTGTTTGAGACGGGGGTGATGTTCGCGCCGTTGAGCAGTGGATCAATGAAGCTGGTTGCCTCGGGAAAATCCTGTACCCACGATGAGGTGCCAATCTGCACCTTCTTCTTTGGATCCATGACAGTGGTTACGTACACTGCATAGTCGAGGCACTTGATCTCAACGGTGAAACCAAGCTTTTGCAGGGTATCCTGCATGTACTCCGCCTGCGGATTTGGCCCGTCGGCCGCAACGCACCAGAACGCGATCTTGCCAGGTTTGACACCAGACTCCGCAATAAGCTTTTTCGCGCGTTCCAGATCCGGGCCAGGATAGAGGTTGTGCTCGCGGTACCCGGGCATGAGGGGAGGGAGGATGTTTTCTGTTGGAACAGCCCTGCCGCCAGTGAGCTTCACGAGTGCCCTTCGATCTATGGCGAAGTTCATTGCCTCGCGGACCTTGAGGTTGTCGAACGGTGGCACCTGGGTGTTGAGGAAGAAGTAAGACGTTGCCGGAGATATCTCCTTGTGCAGGTGTTTCTTCCACTTTGCGTCGCGCCGCAGGCGGGGTAGCCATGTTGAGCCTACGCCGTCAAGGGAGTAGTCGGCGTCACCCTTTCTGATCTTCGTAATTGAGTTGTCGGCTGCTGGGCCAAGCTGGATCGTGATGCGATCAACGTGGCCATCAGGGATCTCCCTGGTCCAAGGTTTGAACGATGGATTTCGCTTCATGGTGATATTGCGTTGGGGCGTATAGTTCGTAAATTGGTAGGGGCCGGTCGCTGGCACGAATCCGCTGTTACTTTGGTCTTTCGCTGGCACCTCCTTGGGCACCGCGACAGCAAACATCGTGGCCAGCTTGTAGGGGAAGGTGGCGTCTGGTTGTGTGAGGTGAAACTCAATGGTGCCGGCCTTGTCGTCAGCAATTATTCCTCTTACTGATTTTGCCTTGCCGTCCATGAACTCCTGAGTTCCATCTATCACCAGAAAGTAGCCAACTCCTGGTGACGGTAGCTTGAACAGGCGTTCAATTCCCCATGCCTGGTCTGAGGGTAACACCTCACGGTTTACCGGTGGCCCGAACTTGATGCCGCGCCGCATCTTGAAGGTATAAACCTTGCCGTCGGCGCTCACCTTCGGCATTTCCTGGGCAAGATCAGGTACGAGAGTGTTGCCTTGCTTTCCCGCAACTCTTTTGTAGGTAAGTAGCCCGTTGTAGACGTCGAACATCATCTGCCAGGCAAGTGCCGTATAAGCTAGACCCGGATCGACGTAGTCGGGGCCGCTGCTTGAGAGTGCAACAAATGTGTTTCCGTTATCAGGTGGATGCGGGCGCAGCAGCAAAGAAAGCGCAGCAACAACTCCGCCAATTGCAACAAGCAACCTGATCTTGGTTATTCGCATTTATGCGTCCCGTATGCCTACCTGTCGCACAATCTCGTAAAAGTGAGTCCCAGAGCCGAGTTGTGCCTGTATCTGTGTGTCGAGCCTTGATGGTGTTGATGTTCCAGTTGGTGGTCTCAAGTGGTGGTCTCGACACCCGCATGGTTTTTGGGTTTGGGGTGATGTGTGTCTTTTGCAAGACACGCTTACCTGAGCATTCATCCTGATGCTCAGGTTTTACGCTGCTGATTCTCAGTCCTGTCGAATCAGAGTCTTGCAAAAGATACACACCACCCCCAAGACCCCGGAGGAGGGTCCACAGGCGTCAAGTTGTTTTTGCAGATGATTCACTAAAGTAATTGTGTATGCATGCCGATAAATATGATTGGACCCGTGGGTGGGTTCCGATTGCAAGCAATATTCAGGGCAAGGAACGCTCGCCAGGTAGGCAGCATTCAAGGAAGAAGGCGGTGGGTCGATGGGCCTGCGCATCAACAACGCATCGGGCTTGGCATATCAGCAGTACGTTCGCAACAGTGAGCGACTTGGTCGCTCGATGGAGCGTCTTTCCAGTGGCCTGCGCATTAATCGCCCATCTGATGATCCGGCTGGAATGGCTCTGGCAAACAGGTTGAGATCAGTGTCGGGCGGGCTTACTGCATCCGCTCGCGCAATTCAGGATGCAAGAGGAGCTACTTCGACGGCTGAGACGGGGCTTGGTCAGGTAACCAGCATTTTGCAGCGAGTGCGTGATCTGGCAGTCGAATACAACAGCGGAATGCTCGATGCCAACCAGAAATTCGCGATCACCAGCGAGGTCACACAGCTTCAAACTGAGATCGACAGCATCATTAACGGTACGACCTACCGTGGCACGGCGCTGCTTACCGGTGGTGCTGGGCAGGCTGTGCTAACCATTCAGGCAGGATCAGAGTCAACTGACACAATGACGTTACCCGGAATTGACGTTGGTGCGTCGATCGGTACGGCTGTCAGTGACTTCGCTGCGGTCGCGGTCGCCGGCACCGCTGACATCGCTGCGATCGATACCGCCATGAATAACGTTTCGGCCGACACGTCGGTCATGGCGACATCATCCAATCGACTCGAGGATCTCGCTGACTACATCGATACATATCAAAGCAGCGTAATGGATTCAGAGAGTCGAATCATGGACACTGACCTGGCGCTTGAGATGTCAGAGTTCACAAAGAGAAAAGTGACTCAGGACGCGGGACTCGCAATGATCGCTCAGTCAAATTTGATGCATTCAGCGGTTCTGAAGCTCTTCGACCTTTAGATGGCCCATATGTCGATTCTGATCTGCCACTGAGCTGAATTGGTGTGAAACGCAGGTGACGTAGCCGGTCAAGTTGCGTAGGCTCCGCTACATATATGCGCGGCATACTTTCACTACCGGCGAGGGCGGCCATTTCAGTTGCGTCGATGCTCAGCTCTGCCTCATATCTGGTTGGGCGCCGATCAGTGCCCAGCTGGAATGGCGTAACGAGCATCGATGGTCTTGAACTGCCAGTCGACGTTCGTCGGGATCGCTACGGTGTGCCCGCAATCTATGCTGCAAATGAGCACGACATGTTTTTTGCTCAGGGGTGGGTGCACGCGTCAGACAGGTTGTTCCAGATGGATCTACTCCGCCGGGTTGCCTCTGGGCGACTAGCGGAGATCGTTGGTGAGAATGCATATCCGAGCGACCGTTTGATGAGAACGTTTGGGTTTCACGAACACGCCCAAGGTGATCTTGATCTCCTCGACGAAAGTGAGGCAAGTGTTCTTGAAGCATACTGTGCAGGCATCAATGCCTGGATTCGCGACCATCAGAGGCGCCTTCCGTTTGAGATGCGCATTCTCAGATACAGGCCGTCTCAGTGGGAGCCTCGCGATTGCCTCCTGACAGGCAGATTGATGGCGCTCGGCCTGTGCGGCAACTGGGAGAGCGAACTCGCCCGTGCTGAGATAGTTGCAAGGTTTGGTTCTGGTGCTCTTGCCAGCTTCGAAGAAGGAGCTGACAGCGTTGAGTTTTCGCCGCAGATAGATGAAGGGGTTCTTGGTGATCTTCTTAGTGCCAGCGCGATTGCGAGAAGCATGTTTGGTGGTGCTCGGGGCGCTGGTTCCAACAACTGGGTTATCGGCCCTCGTCGCACTCACCACGGCGGGGTCATACTCGCTGGCGACCCCCACCTTGATCTACAGCTACCGAGTCTGTGGTACGAGCAGGTGCTGTTTTCGCCTGGATTCATCACGCGTGGATTCACCGTGCCTGGCTCGCCAGGGGTGA
>CAYTTD010000156.1:0-5207 GCA_964440595.1 uncultured Gaiellales bacterium | reverse complement strand
ACTCAGGTGGCTGGCAAGCCATGTTGCAACAGGCATGGTTGGTGCATCTCTCCTGCTGGTAGCCTGTGGCGTTGCTACCGGAATCACTGCTCGCCTCGTAGGTGAAAAGTCTATTGGCGTGATGGATCTTGTTGCGGGATCATTGATCCAGATTCCCCCGGTCATATGTGTAGCCGCATTCGCAGTGATGGTTTTTGGTCTGTATCCGCGCATTATGAGTGCGCTAACCTGGTCAGCTATAGGCGTTGTAATAGTTGTGATGATAGGTGAGCTGTTCAGGATCCCGGAGTGGATGCTTAACATCTCGCCATTCACTCACGTTGCGAAAGTTCCAAGTGAGGACGTGGATTGGTCGCAGGTGGTTGGACTGCTGTCTGTGGCGGCTGCAATGACGATTGCGGGAGGCGTGTCATTCAGGAGGCGAGACGTCGCTGGGAATTAGCGACGTGTTTTCTCTGCGCGCGCCACATTAACTGCCTCTGGGCCATTGCGACCTTTACCCATCTCGAACTTCACTCTCATGCCGTCACCAAGCTTGAAGTTGCCGGTAATGTTCGAGTGATGAACGAAAATATCCTTCCCGCCGCTTGCAGGGGAGATAAATCCGAATCCCTTTGTTGAATGGAAGAACTTTACGGTTCCCGTGGCGTTACTTCGTGCTGAATTGCCTGGCTTTACGCGCGAGTATGGCTTCTGTGCGGAACCGCTTCTCTTGTGGGGGCCGCGTTGCTGATTGTTGTTACGGGTCGCCTTCTTGTGCTCGCTTTTCCTTGGTGTAGTGTTTGCTTTTGGCGCTTCTTCAATCGAAGCGTTGGGTTTCAATACAACGCGTTTTGCGCGCGGGGCTTGATCCGTTCGAGTCTTGCGTTCACTGCATCGTTGTTTGCTGTTTTCTTTTGAGATGCCTTCAAGCCCAACGATCTCGGCGATCTTCAGCATCTGTCGCCACTGATCGTCTGACACCAGACTGATGCCTGTGCCTGCGCGTCCGGCTCGCCCGGTTCGCCCAACGCGGTGCCTGTATGTATCGGCATCCTCTGGTGGGTCGTAATTAACTACGTGTGTGATGTTGTCGAGGTCAATTCCTCTCGCGAAAACATCGGTCGCAACCAGCGTGCTGTATGCGCCTGCGCGAAACTTCTTGAGCTCTCGCAACCTTTGCCCCTGGGTCATGCCACCGTGCATCGCCGAAGCATTTACTCCGCGCTCGCACAGCCTCTTGGCCAATCGATCGGCGCCATGCTTGGTGCGTACAAATACGAGTGCAAGCTCTCGGTCTGTATCGAGCACGTCAATCAGTGTGTCAACCTTTTCCTTGTGTGTCGTTGCTTCGAATATGTGCTCGATCCGGCTGGCCTTGCCTTCCGGGGCCTCAACGCGCACGATTGATGGCGCCTTGATGTATTCGTCGACCAGCTTCTGCACAGCGCCGTCAAGCGTTGCTGAAAACAGCATGGTCTGGCGCGTTGCTGGAATCTTCTGTGCGATGCTCTCCACCTGCGGCGCAAAGCCCATGTCGAGCATGCGGTCGGCTTCCTCCAGCACCAGCATCTCATCGGCGCGCAGATCGATCGATCGCCGTTTCATCAGGTCGATCAGGCGCCCAGGGGTAGCCACAACGATGTCTGCGCGCTTGGCTTCCTCAATCTGCCGAGTGATGCTGGCGCCGCCGTAAACCGAAGTGATTCGCAGCTGGTGTGCTGCGGCTGGCCCAGACAGCTCATTGCACACCTGCACTGCGAGCTCTCGGGTTGGCACGAGCACCAGGCCGCGAACGTCAGGAAACCTTCTCTTCTTCGCCTTGCCGCGAACCTTGTCGGGCTTTGAAGTACCGGTCGCGCATCGCTGAATCATGGGCAGGCCAAATGCGAGCGTCTTGCCGGATCCTGTTGGGGCTTGAGCAAGAATATCGCCGCCTTGCGTTGCGAGCGGTATTACTTCAGATTGAATCGGAAATGGCTTGATGATTCCGTTGCCTGCCAATACCTTGGCAACACGATCTGACACGCCCTCGAGCGCTTTGAAGTTGTCTTTTTTCATTTCATCCGTTCTTGTAAGTGCAGACATCGCGGCGACGCAAAGTCGCAGCCAGATCAACAGTTTTCTCTTTCAGGAGGATCAATCTCAACCGAAAAAGACGCGAAGGAACGATGACGGAAAAAGTAAATCCACAGGGCAATTGCGAAAACCCTTGCCGATAAGGGTATCAGTTTATTGAGCGTTTGTGCGTCAGTGGGTATTTGTATCGGGTTTGACCACGACAGCTCTGCGGGAAAGCTGTCGAAGGCGGCAATGCATTTCAAGTGCGATAGGTGGTCTAGCGTGAATCAACTTTTCAACAAGACGTCGTGCCCTTGGGCATCCAACTGTTTTCTGCTTGGCTCGATGGTGTTGTTTGTGTGGTTTGTATCAGGAAGCATGTTCGCGCCTGCTACTGCACAGGCTGCAACCTGGGGAAAATGTAAGCAGGAAGCGCTAAAAGCTGATCACCAATGTATGACCGTTTCAGTTCCCCTTGATTACTCCGGATCAGTGCCTGGCACTGTGAATTTGAATGTTGCGAGAGAGGCGCCGATTCCAAAAAATCCCAAAGGGTTTGTCTTTGTGCAGATCGGAGGTCCTGGTGGCGCCGCAAGTGACATGCATGAAGTGGGACCAAAATACCCTGGCTATGTAATCATCAAGGTAGATGAGCGTGGCACTGGTTACAGCGACCCGCTCAAGTGTGATCCGTCGGAAAAAATGAAGACCCAGTACGATCTCGTTAACAAGCTTCTGCTTGATCAACGCAAAGGCTCGGGGTGGGATGAATTCGCCTCGCTGGTCGCTAAGTGCCAGGCGCAAATTGGCGTTGAGAAATCACACTTCTACACCACCGAGCAAATTGTTCGAGACAACGAAGAGGTCAGGAAGGCGATTGGTGCAGAAAAAATCATCTTCAGCGGCATTTCTTACGGAACATTCACGGGACAAGCATACGCCGCGTTGTTTCCCGATAGCCTGGAAGCTCTGATCCTTGAATCTCCGGCCGTCTATCCTCACCGAACACGTGACATGTTCGCGCAGGCGAGCGCGCGAGCAATGGTTCGCGTCGCATCTGCAAATTGTCGCCGTCGCACGTGCGAGGGCATTACAAGTGACCCGGACGGTGACTTGATTGCTGTGATGACGCGATTAATTGAAAAGCCGGTGGTGATAAGGAACGCGAATTCCAAAGGCGTAAAAAAGGATTTTGAGATAGGTGCCGGCGACCTATATACAAATTTGCTGGAGGGTGACTTAACAGCGCCCCATAACCTTGATGCGATGACTGCGGCGCTCAACTCAGCGCGTTATGGTGATTGGCACCCCATTGCAGAATTGCTTCAAATATCCCGTGCCAATCAACTCAACACGGAGGAAATAGTATCCATTCCAAGGTTCCTGGCAACTCGCTGTGAAGAGTCGGCGTTCCCTTGGAGCAGAACTGACCCTTTAGCGACCCGCAACGCGACAATTGCAGCTGCCGCCGCAGCACTGCCGCCCAACTCATTTGGCGCTCTGCCAAATGATCTTGCCGGAGAAAAGTTTTTCTCTTTTCCTCGGCAATGTGCCGGCTGGATTATGCCTGAAAAAGCTCCCAATCTGCCTGCTCTCACCAAGTCCAATGTCAGAACATTGATATTGGTTGGAGAGCGCGACATGCGAACACCGCTTGAGAACGTTGAAGAAATCAGGCGCGGTTTACCTAACTCTGCACTGGTTGTTCAGCGGGGTGGTGACCACAGCGTCAACAATGCTTTTAGCAAGTGTCCGGGTAAGCAGGTTCGTCGTTGGATCGCTGGCGCGAAGTCCATTAAGCGCACCTGTCAGGAGCCTTGGTATCGATATATCCTCGAAGCAAAGTGGGCAAAGCCGGTGAGCAAGGCAGTGCAGTTGCCGGGCACTTCAAAAGACAGTGCTTGCGCAAAGTACGCAAAGGGTGCCATTGAGCGAGCAACCCGTTTTCCCAGTCCAATCTCGGAAAGCTATTCAGTTGGCGGATTACGAGGCGGAAGTGTCAAGCTATTCAGTGGTAGTTCAGGCGAAAATCTGTCTATCAAATACAGGTTCAACAACTACAGCATTGTCAAGGGTTGGGTCATTGACGGCGACTTTGAAGAAGAGACCTCATTTGACGAAGACGCGAAAGCAAAGGGACGCGCAAAGATCGAGTTGCTGCATAATGGAAAGCGTGTTGGTAAGTTGAGATACCGCAACAGAGACAATAACCTGGTAGGCGTGCTTTGTGGCAAAAGAGAAGTGTTTCCCTTTAGCGCAGACGAATAGGAACCATTGTTGACTGAATCATCTTCATCAACAGCAACTTCCTACCTCGACGACTTGCGGGCAATTGTCGGCAATCGATTGATAATGATTCCGTCGGTGGTCGCTCTGATCTTTGACCAGAAAGAGCGCCTGCTGGTTGTGAGGCTCGGTGGGCATCGCAATGAGCTATGGGGTCTACCCGGTGGGCGCATTGAACTTGACGAAACACCTGAGGACGCTCTGATGCGCGAGGTGATGGAGGAGATTGGCGTTCGCGTCAAAGTGGATTCGTTACACGGTGTGTATGCAGGTGAAGGGTTCAGGTTAACTTACCCAAATGGTGACCAAGGCGCGTACGTAATGATTGCCTACCGGTGCACAATCATAGGCGGCGACATATCAGTAGATGACGACGAGGTAACAGATGCTCGTTACGTGCGTGACGACGAACTAGACGATCTGCAGACTGCGTCGTGGGGCAAGATTGTCATGCCCGATGCATTTCGGGCCAACAAACTGTAACCACCTGTCAGTAAGAGACGATAATCAGGCAGCGGGCCAATATAATTCGAATCGAAATGGGACAAAATGGGACTCAATCCGATCGCGGCTGGTCTGCTGGGCCAGGGCACCGTCATTACAGCCGGAGCACTAGGAGTCGCATCTGCGTATGCGCTTGGTCGTGCAACTAACGACAAAAAAGACTTTCGTTGGAATCCAGAGATCGGCGTCGCAGGCGCGATTGGGCTCATCGGAGCAGCGGCGTTGGGTGTAGCAGGTGCTCGCCTACTGTTTAAAACACCGGTTCATGCAATGGGCAACCCCGATGCGGATGTTGCGTTGGTTGGATTCAGTGTGCTCGCGGCTCCGCTTGGATTCGGTTCAGGTAACGGTAAGGGTCAACGATTCTTCGAATGGGT
>CAYTTD010000155.1:0-5236 GCA_964440595.1 uncultured Gaiellales bacterium | reverse complement strand
AAGGTTGGGCTCGAATTCCGGTTACCATTGATTCAGATGGGCCAACCCAGGATGACTGTGATGACCTGAATAGCGGTGGCAGTAACAACGAAGCAACCGACGACGACATTATCCACCAGGGCGAACAGAACCGTTGCGACAAAGATCCTGATCCGAAGAAGCCAGAGGATCCCCCTACAGACGATCCCAAGGAAGAGTTTGAAGTTGACGCGTGTAGTGAAAGCAACGCTTGTGACATCTTTGACTACACAGTAGTCAACACAGATTGCTCGCTCACCGAACACACGGTGGACCCAAGCGGCAACGAGCCCAATACAGACAAGGGTATCAAGTATAGAAATCGCATTGTTGCAGTAACCGTGAACCTCAACGCGATGGTGGGGTTGTCAGATCAACAGGCAAAGCAAAAGCTGCGAACAACGATTGAATTGCCAACTAGACGCACTGGCACATATCGCGAGGCACTTGGCTGCCCGGAGTAGCTCTATTTTTCGATGTTTGCCGATGCGTAAATGAAGTGCCAGCATCCAGCAGCCGTAATTAAAGTTTTTGGTCAAATCTGCCGATATGTACAAGGCGATGCCCACCATTCGTACATACATCAATGCCTGCCGGGTCTCAAAGATTATGACTCGCGAATCTGCTGACGAAAATAATGAGAACGGCTTTTCACTCATTGAGATTCTCGTTGTCGTTCTCCTGATCGCAATCATGTCTGCCATTGTCGCCAGCAACTGGCGAACGCCGAGCGAAACAATTGACAAAAAAGCTGCCGTATCAGTAACGATGGATTACAAAGCTGCAATTGAAGAGTACCGTCAGGATCACCATGGCGAAGCTCCCGCACCCGGGTGCAACTCGACCGCCCCTGGAGCCTGGCAAGAAGAATCATGTGATGGATCACTTAATGCCGGCCCTATTGCAGAGAGAAAGGAGTGAAGCCTTGTTGCATGAGAAGTGCTTTAGGTGCATGGCACTACTGGTTGCAACAGGAGCTGTGATTGTTGGCGGCGGTTGCGGTGAGGAGCCACTACCGCCGGATGACGGCGGCACAGGTCATCCCACAACCGGGACGGTTTCGACCGAGTCGGCACCCGTCGAAGACAAGCGTTACATGAAGTTCATACCAACAGAAGTACAGAACGGTGATATGAGAATCTCAACTTCCAAACTCGGTGAAGACGGATTACCTGCTCCAGGTTCGTTGATGGATGAATCAGACATGGATCGTGCTGGCTCCAAGGCATACATCCGCTATGTGTATGGCGGTGACGAAACCCCATCTAAACCACATCAATATCGTATTGAACTATACGTGCACCGACAATCCGACTCAAAGATTTACGTGGCAAAACAGATGACCTGCTGGACGGGCGATCTTCCACCTGCGGTCACCGAATTTCCTGGCAAACCGTCTGGTGTGTCCAACGATGACTGGTTGGAGCAGAACGAATGTTAAACCTCATTGAAAGATATAACAGATCCCGAGTAGATAGAGATTCAGGCTTCACCCTGGTCGAGTTGATCGTTGCGATGATCGTGCTTTCCATCATCGCAGCGATGTTGGCTACGTTCATGCTGTCTGCGATGAGAAACTCGTCAAAATCGCTTGCTCAACGAAAAGCCATTGAGCAGGCCAACGATACGATTGTGAAGTTCCAGGAAGACCTTAGACAAACCAAGGCTCCGGGGCGCGAGCATTTCAAAGCCGGTGACACCCAAGGCTTGGGAGCTCTGCTGCTTCCAACTGCTGATGAAGATGATGGAACCGTTACGGACGACGCCGTGTTGGCCGCGCAGGACATTCTTATCGCTACCAGCACACATTTGCGGGTAGTCGCTGATGCAACCTCCGAACCCGAAGGCGTGGCAGATACCTATGAACTCGAATGCGTGGATTACCGGGCAGAGGCCAAGGGAGACAAACGGGTGCTATATCGCACAATAATGGATTACGAACCATTCAAAGGTGCAGGTACCCAATCACGCTGCATTCCAGGGCAGCTCGATGGTCAATCCCCGGCTCTAAAAGAGAAACTGCTCGAAAATGAGATCAAACAACCATAGGACCAGTGAATGAAAAGACTTGACAGACAATCCGTAATGCGCGCGGAGGACGGTTACGCAACATTCCTCGCCCTTACGGCTGTAGTCATGATTGCAGCACTCCTGGCGTTGGTCGTTCGGAATAACATTTCTGGAAATCAAAACACGAACAAGGCAAATATCAGAAGCATGAACATGGCCAAGGCGACTGCTGCGGGAGAGATTATTTCCGAAGCGGTGTCGGCCAACTCAACGGACTTCGAAAGCTTTTCTTTGACTTCAGAGCAAATCGCTGAAGCAGTGAATAACTCCGGCTCAAAGATCATTCCCATCGGCGAGTATGACTCCGAAGGCATTGAATATAAAAACGACGGTGTGCCTTCCGACCTTCAATTCACCGTACAAGACGTCGCAACCGAGAGCACAACTGAAGACGCAGCAATGGATCATTGGCAAATTGCCAGATTTATCCCTGCGGGCGTTCGAACAGTTAACAATAAACCAACGGTTCGGGGTTACCTTACCTTTTACATCAGGACATGGACACAACCAGCTGGCATTCCTGAGCAGGCGACTCAATCTCAGCTGGCTCGGGTTGACATCCGCCCAGGTACCTTTGCGGATTACCAGATCGTTAGCGATGGCCCCTTGGCCATCGAAGACGGATTGGTTGCAACCGGACGAGTCCATTCAAATGGATACCAGATGGATACCATCGACGTCAATAAAGACGACATGAACAGCATGATCTACACCAAAGATTCAAATTCTCCAGAGATTTCCTGTGACGCGGCCTTGCCAACCAAATTAAATGACGTGTTTTACAAACAACATGGCATTAATCCTTCACCTGTCATTACGACGTCATACGGTGGAATAACAACGGCCTCATTCCCCAACTGCGAAACCAAGCCTCGTACGGGCAAAATCATCGATCTTGCAGCGGGCACAGCTTCGTTTGAGCGCATGGATGATCCTGATGTTAACGCCCAGGTGGGCTTCCTTTACAAGATAGAAGGCGCGGAATTTTACGAAGTAACACTTAAGAATAACTCGGCAACCGTAAAATCGTATAAGAAAAATGCTGACGGGTTCGGTGTGACTTCAACCACCACTTATCATGGGCGGCTGCCGGGGCCGGACGGAGATTCGGTGAGTGGCAGCATTGATGATGCTTATGGCAGCCTTGCATTGAAGTTTGACAACGATGTCTTTGTTAGTGGCAACTACAGAGGCCGCATCACCATAGCTACGTCAGAGAACAAGCTGTCGACAGGCGCATACGGTAACGATGAAGTCGTTGATGGTGGCACAACGGCCGCTGACGTCGGAGCACCCGGAATTCACATCACTGGCAACCTGAAGAGGGTCTTCCATACCGATGATGGATACGGTGAGGGAAGTGACTTCTACTCACCTGAGCTGAGCACACTTGGGTTGATATCACAGGGCGACATTTCATTGGAGCTTCCCAATCGTGCAGGTGTTACATCGGATTGCCCAAACTGGATTGAAGCTGCAATGGTGTCAACCAAGGGGAGCATCCGAATACCTCGTCGATTTACCGGTGTGGCACGTGTCGCAGATCTTTACACACCCGTTTGCGAAGAAGCTTCATGGAGTTCGCACTCATGGTGCTCTGACTGCGCAAATAAGAATTACTCGCTGTTCTTTGCAGGATCCATGGCAAGCCACGAAACACCAATACTCACCTGGAAGTGGGACGACGTTGAGGTTGGTTACGGTGACTATACCGTGGCCGGAAACAAGGTACATACGCGGCGGCTAATGGTTTGGGATCCATCGGTGCAACGAAATCCTCCTCCGTTCTTCCCGGTAACGGAGAAATGGCATGTTTCATCTGTAACCTCGGCCGACAAAAAGTGCATGAATCCATCGATTGAGAAGGGGTGCTAAGCGATGAGGGCCAGTAATGCAAATGATTCAGCCTTCACCCTGATCGAAGTCCTCGTATCCGGGTTTGTCATTGCTCTACTGCTTGGCGTATCCCTCGCGGTGATCTCGTCATCCAGCTCAGACCAGTCACGCAACAAGATCCGGATCAGGCAGCAAAGTGTTGCACGCCAGACCGCAAACCGATTGACATCACAAACCGGATGGATTGAGGATGCCTGCGGAAGCTACAACAAAATGCCACCAGGCGAAGACGTTAGCCCTACCGAAGATGAAAAGATGGTTGCGTGCCATGCGAGAGCTGGCTTTGACGAAGAAACGCAAACCAACGGTTTCACTCTCGCCGCAATTGCTGAGATGGGCAATAACACGATGCAGAGCGAAGATCCAACGGATTACGATAAGAACATCACGCACAATGTAAGGGTGAAGATCTATGCGCATAATCGCTCAAAGGATTCAGATAGCGATGATCAAAAGAACTCAGTGGATCTCATTACAGTCCTTGTAACGGACGAAGTGACCGGCGGAGTTGCAAGCTCTCTCAAACCCTACACCTACCGAACAACGATTAACATGAGGCAAAGACGCGGCAACGCATTTGTTAGTTTTCACGCCTGCTCGATTACGCCACAGGCTGACGAACGCATCTCGATGGGTACATGCAACTTACCTGACGAAGGAGATCCAGCACGCATAAACTCAGGTATCTACTACGACCCTGAAGACTTCACCAAATACAACACCGAATGGACTGACCCGAATACCGGTGAAAAAATTTGCGATGACTACCTGGACGATGAGTTCACAGAGGTAACTGATTCAACGGTGCCTAACGTTGACATGTGCCGCTTGGTATATACCATTCAGGAAGTCTACTTTCCCAGTCAACTAGACAAACTGTACAGCCCATTCCACATCAGATACAACCTTGAAAAACCCAGTTTCAAGGTTACAGGGCCGCTGTACCTGAATAAAGACAATCCAAATGAATGCGAAGACCCGTGCAAAGAAGATGAGCCCGTCGACATGTCAACAACAAGTGACGTTTTACTGCCTCCCGGTACTTATCGAATAACTGACGTAGTTCTTGACGATGATTCTCTAACTCTTTGGAAGTCACACTCTAATCCAGGTTTTGCTCGAATCAAGAACGCTGATGGCGAGTATGAAGACACGATGGAATTTACTGTCAAAGCCGATTCAAGAGCTGACGTGACATTAGCGTTCAAGCCGATTGTTGAGAAGGAGTTTGATGCTCAATCAAAGCGACAAG
>CAYTTD010000154.1:0-5248 GCA_964440595.1 uncultured Gaiellales bacterium | reverse complement strand
AAGAATATCTGGACAGCTTCATGTACGGCACCGCAGGGGAAGAGCTGCCCATATCGAAGAGAGGCGATGGCGCGCCCCAGATCCTTGTAGTTGATGATGACGATGACGTACGGGCAATGTTGCGTGCATGTCTCGAGGGCGAAGGTTTTCAGGTGGTTGAAAGCTCAAATGCGTGGCAAGGGATCGAAAAGATCAACGAGAGAATCCCGGATCTCATGATGATCGATGTCAGCATGCCCGGAATCGACGGCTGGGAGATGCTAAAGCGTGTGCGTGGCAAGCTTGACGTAGGCGATCTGCCTGTTGTCGTGTTCAGCGGAAAAGTTGGTGACGAAGAGCTTGGAACTGCACCTGATCGAGGTGCTCAAGGGTACCTGCGGAAGCCATTTGATCCGCAGAAGCTTGTAGCTCAAGCCAAGGCACTTCTCGCAACCTGATTCAGTCTTCAGCAACATCGTCTGACGATGTTGCGCGCTTGCGCGTAGTTGTCTTGCGCGGTGTGGTAGCGCGACGCCTGGTAACTGGCTTTTTCGCGGGTGCTTCGTCAGCGGATGAGTCTGAATCTGCGTCCTCTGTAGGATCCATAGAAGCCTCGGCGGTTGATGATCCCTCGGAATCAACTTCTGCAACACCGAAGATTTCAGCTGCTTCTTCAGGTGTAAACACCCGGTTCATGTCAGCAGCAGCTTCTGGTTCATCAACATCAGCACTGTTGACTGGTGGAAGCTCGCGGTCTATCTCGCGGGTAATGACGATCTGATCTTCCTCAAACTTGATGTAGAGCGGCTTGAAGCCGGTTCCTTTCCAGAATCGCCGATAAACAGGGTCGTCGCGAACCATGCCATCAAACCAGATGCCGTAGCCCTCGTTACCGTGGTCAAAAACAGCCTCGTAGGTGCTCTCACCCAGAGCGGTCATGACAGGACCCTTCGGAGCCTGCTGCTGCTGCCTTGGGCGTCGCCGCCGCTGCTGCTGGTTGTTTCGTCCTCGGTTTCCGCCCTTGCTCATGTTCATTTTGCTCCTCATTGTCAGTAGACAGTGATCTTATGCCATTGAACAGCTTAACCGAAACCGTTTCATGTCGCTTGACCACGTAGAATGGCAGACAAAGCATGGGAAATGTGTCTAAACATCCAATGGCGAGGCGGGTATTGATTACCGCAGCCAGCGAGGCCGCAGTTGGCGGTGATCGCGAAGTGTTAGGACTTCTGGCTGATTTTCTGCTCGGAGAACAGGTTCCAGACCGGAAGCTGAACCAGGCCATCAGCGCACTTGCATCAGATGCCAATGGACACATGAGGCTTGATGCCATGATCCGGCGCGCTGCGCGGCTTGAGGAGCTGCAGATTCAGAATTCCGGAGTTGCGTCAAATCGGATACTCAATCTTCAATCGAGGTTCACTGAGGCATGCCACGCTCTATTGTCAGCCGCGACGGATTCGATCGAGGTCATTGCAGACCGAGCCTGCCGACTAGGTGAATCACATGATGACGTAGAGGAGATAGGTCGCATCCTTGCTGATGGTGTGCTCGAGATGATTAGGGCAGACGTGGTCACGGTTCACCTGCCAGGCACTGAGAATTCCAGGATGCGAATGGTCGCAGAAAGTCGCGCTCCTGGTGGTGGTGTTCCTCGGGGAGGTTTACCCTCTGACCTGCGCGTCGACCAGGGATTGATTGCCGACGCGATCGCTGGTGAGCACCCGCTGGTTGTCGACGCACCGGCATTGTCAAACGGAAAAGCTGTCGACCAGTTGTTTCAGGCGGCTGGATGGGCTGGTGGTTTCGTCATCCTTCCGCTGCGGGATTCGGCACAGATAGTTGCTGGTGTCCTTATCGCAATATCGCTTGAACCATTTCTGGTGAACGAGGTAACCATCGGACGAATCAGATCACTTGGGGAGATTGGTGCCATTGCGCTCAATCGAGAATCCAAGAGAATTTCGGGTACAAGAGCGGTTGAGTCGCTCGCCGTTCTTGATGAGGTAATCCGCCATGTGGATCTGCCCATCACAGGTCAGCTTGAGGAGCTGGCCGGTGTGGCAAGGCAAGCTGTTGATTCTGATGCCGTGCTGGTACGTGTGAGGGATCCTGGTGGCAGATTTATCGAGACTCGTGCTGCGGTGTTGGCCGACCACGTGAGGACGGGTGATGTAGTTGGCACCAGAACCTGGCTTTCTGATGCATCACCGGAAGAGACCGACGACGACGAGCACTTCTTTGCTTCTCCTGAGGAGCTTCAGGTGCTTTCTGATTCCTGGCAGAAGGTGCTCGGAGGATTTGATGCCAGATCAGCCTATTGCGTGCCCGTGTGGTCGCGGTTTGATCGTCATGCGTCAGTTTGGGCAGTCAGAAGAACGACAAGGCCTCTTGATCAGGTAGACCAGACCTGTCTGAGAATTGTTGCAGCTCAGACAAGCCACGTAATTGATCGCCACGTTGCCGAGATCCAGACCCGCAGAGCAAGTGGCGCCGCCCAGCGCGCCGTGAAGTTGCTGGGCGAGGCGTTGGTTGCAGGTGTCAGGGAAGATCGATCGCTACGGTTTGTTCCGCGACTTTTCATGGAGATGTTCGAGTGTGATGGCTGCCGGATTTGGCGGCATATGAACGATGGCTTCTCGATCGTCTCGGCCGCGGGTGAGGTGAACGAATCAGATATATCGACGGCGGCTATTGAGGCCGATGGTAATCCATTCGAGTTGATCCTCGATGCCACCAAGAGGCCTAGCATTGCAGGTATCGGTATCCGCGGTTACGACGGTGCGCGGTATGTAATCGAGTTTCAGGTACAGAGGCTGAGATCGTTGGGGCAGGAGGAACAGAGGCTAGTCGTCGATGTTTCCCGTAGGGTTTCGGAGGCTCTGACTTCAGCTGGCCAAGCTCGTATACAGAGCATGCAACTTGAGAGAGCGCGCGCACTCCAGAATTCAATTCTCAACGCACACAACTACATGTCTGAGCGGCATGTCATGCACATCCTTTTGGATGAGGTGCCAGAGCGACTTGAAGCAGACGGTGCAGCGCTGCTGCTGTTGGGAGACGGTGGCAAAATGAAGGTTGCCGGCGCTGCCGGGGTTTCCACTGCAATCCTGGACGACATCGCCAGGAATGCTCAGGCGGATGCAGGCAACGATCGCTCAGGACTCATGGCGGCACCTGCGGTAATGGACGTTGAGGATGGTGTGATTCTTACGGTCCCTTTGACCGGACACGAGCACACTGTGGGTATCCACGTTTTGAAATTCAGCGCTCGTCAGGATCACCTGCAGGAGATTAAATCCATCGACAATATTCTTTCCGCATTTGGGCGAAACATGGGGCAGGCCATGGTAAACGCGAGGGAATTTGAACGTGAGCGAGCACTTAGAAAGCAGGTTGAAAGAAACCTCGAAGCCGAGCGGGAGGCAGGGCGCCAGGTTCGGGCTCTTCACGAGGTTTCACGCACTTTTGCCACCAGCTTGTCGCTGGAAGAAACAATGCGGGCCATGGTCGAGGCGCTCGCTGATCGGCTTGATCTTGACGCGGTTTGGGTAAGGGTCCCCGGGGATCGTGGGAACACCATGGAGCTTGCGGCCTTCCACGCTGGCCATCCTGAGCTGGGTGACGCTTTGAAAAGAATAGTTGAGATTCCCGAGAGCCGAAATGATCGATTGGTTGCTTCCGTCATCGAGAGCGGTGAGCCCGTTATTGCCTCAGCGGCCGATGAGGGTGCAGAGATCATTGATCGACTTGGTCCGTTCCTCATGAATGAAAGTGCTTTGGCAATCGTTCCGGTTTGTGTGCCGGGGGGCACCGTTCACGACGTTCTTGGGACGGTTACGATGCTGTCGCTTGAGCCCGACAACAGCTTCACTGAGGAGCGGGTTGAGGTTGCCCGGACGGTGGCCGCGCAGGCTGCGCTTGCACTCGACAATGCGCGCCTGTACGAACAGCAAAAGGGTTTTGCCGAAATCATTCAGGAGTCGTTGCTGCCGGGCCGGCTACCTGAGCTTGAGGGCATTGAACTTGGCGTGTTGTATCGCTCGGCAACATCAACCGGTGCAGATGCGCCGATGATCGGCGGAGATTTCTATGACTTTTTGGAGCTTGACGGAGGCCGGTTGGCACTTGCAGTTGGCGATGTGACCGGCAAGGGTGTTGAGGCTGCTGCCGACACAGCAATGACCAAATACATATTCAGGGCACTGGCGCGTGAACATCCGCAGCCCGCGGATTTTCTCAGGATGGCTAACGAGGTCGTTTGTGAAGAAATATCAGCCGGGAAGTTTGTGACGCTCTTCTATGCGGTGATCGACCCCGCACGTAGCAGCATCATTTGTGGCAACGCGGGACACCCCGCATCAAGGATCATGACTGCAGACAGAAGCGGAGGAGTATCCATTGTGAGCACCGATCTTGAAGGGTTGGCACTTGGAATTCTGCCAGATCAGGATTTCGAGCAGTCGGTGATTGAATTTCCACCGGGCGCGACCCTGGTCGTATATACAGACGGGGTCGTTGAAGCGCGAAGAGAGGGAAAGCTTTATGGTCAATTCAGGTTGGAGGAGAGGGTGAGAAGAGAGTTTGGCACCAGTGCTCCTCAGGTTGCATACTCATTGTATGAAGACTGCTCCGAGTGGTCTGAGGGTGGTCTGTCTGATGACGTGGCCATCGTGGTTGCACGCAACATCATGAAGGACGAAATTTGATGGATGGCCCTGTGGTTTCACGTGCAACAATCAGGTTGGTTGTTCTTGTATCTGGTATTTCAACCATGGGTACCGAGATGTGCGCGTCGCGCCTTCTGGCACCGTTCTTCGGATCAAGTGTAATGGTATGGGCGAACATTATCGGGCTGATCCTCATTTATCTGAGCATCGGATATTGGCTGGGGGGTCGGGCTGCTGACAGGAATCCTGTTCCCGCTGCACTCGGTCGAATCATCCTGATCGCGGGAGCAACGATCGCAACCCTGCCATTCGTCGCTGCTCCAGTTCTGAAACTGGCAGTGAGCGGATTAGCGTCGTCATCGGCAGGAGCGCTGATTGGAAGCTTTGTCGGCAGTCTTCTGCTTTTTGCCGTACCTATTACGCTGCTGGGAATGGTGCCTCCATATGCGATCAGGTTGGCAATCGACGACGTCGAGCACTCGGGCGCGGTCGCGGGCAACCTGTATGCGCTCTCGACGATCGGCAGTATCGATGGAACGTTCGGTTCGGTGTTGTTCCTGATCCCATTTGCGGGTACACGCAGAACCTTGCTTGCCTTT
>CAYTTD010000153.1:0-5274 GCA_964440595.1 uncultured Gaiellales bacterium | reverse complement strand
GGCGTTTCTCAAAGAGCATCCAGAAATTGCTCAGAAGATCCTGCGAGAGATCTACGATGCCTGCGGTGTGCCGTTCAACGAAGCAGAGAATGGCATCACGTTGACTGCAGAGGTTCAGCCAGCAACAGGTGCTGAAACTGCATCCGGCGACACCACAAAAGCGACAGCCAGTGCAGCAAAACGCGAGAAGACTACTGCGTAAAATGTGAATGCTGGGTTTAATCTCTCAGGTTTGTACTGCTTAGGTCCCAAAACGGCGGAGGCAAAAACAAAACCAGCAGGTGGTGCAACGATCACTTGAAACCTCAAGTTGAAAAACAAAAATCTTTAAACCACCCAGCCTGATTTAGCATATTGCAGCTCGCTGAAGATGCTTCATCGGGCGAAAGAATCCATGAGCACTTGCCGACAACCTGAAGGTGTTGGTGTGCAGAAGAAATATTCGAGGTGCCCATGCGTGTCAGGTGATGCTGACCGTGATTCTGGCTGTGGTGGTGACTGCGGTCTTTTCGCCAACCACAATGGCCTCGAACTGCAATGGTTCTGCCTTGCGCGATCTGAGGGATGCCACCAAGACCGCTGATAAGCTCGAGCGCGGTGGGTTTACCGCTGATGCAGTTTCAATCCGGGCCCTGGTTGCAGATTCGAACGGTCGGGCATGCTCATACTCACGCTTCGTCAGAGCGTCGGCATCGGCGGCCTGGCGTGCGGCAGAGATGAGCGCTTCAAGTGGAGATGCCGTTCGTTTTGAGAACATGGTTATCAGGCGGGTCGATGATGTCTGGCAGATCGATTGGTTGGCAACAGCGAAGTACATGAATCACCGAAGCCGCAAAGCAAATGCCCGTCGCTTTCAGAATACTTACCTGCACATGGTTCCTGTAACCAGAGGCAAGATCATTTGGACAGGTAATCCATTGGCGGCAGACTACGAAGTCAACCATCAACTTTCGATGGCGATGCAAGCAAGGCGACTACGGTTCAGAAGCGTTCTGAATAAGTCACTGAAGCCAATACTTGAAACTCTGAACTCTCGTAACGCGATGTCAATGACAGTTTTCCAACACGCGAAGTTGGCAGCAACAACAGGAATACTTACCATGAGCACTGGTAGCCGGATGCAAATGCGCTCTGCCAAGCGCGCCATGGAAAAGTCTTATGCGAGGCTGCGTGCGTTGGATGCCAAAACATGGACCCGCAATTCAGATGGCGGGTGGTCAACGCTGTCAGAGCACAAAAAGCTGGCTAAGGCAGCTGTCTCACTTGAGGAGTCATATCGAAAGCTCGGTAAACGCAGCAGTCGCAACAACCTCGGCAGTCGCTGGAAGAGAATGATGCAGACCGAGCCAGGCATTAGGTACCTTCGTGCAGGCAACCAGGAATTTATTCCCTGGCCCAATGATGGTCACAAAGACAACGTGTGGGTTTCCGTTGGTGTAAACAAGCCTGGAATTGCAACGCTTGTTATTCACGACACAGAAGGAAAAATTGTTTGGAAGACATTTGAAAGTGTGGCGCCAGGCCATTGGAATCCATCCTGGAACGGTTTGCGCATGGACGGCAGCCGGAGCCCTGCGGGTAACTATCGCTACAGAGTCCGGGTCGTGGACTTCGCGGGCAATTCCACGACTCTACCGGGGCTTGGAGAAATCGAACTAGTTCGTGACACAGTGCCTCCACAGATCGAGGTAGCAAAAGTACAGGCTGTTACAAGTGCTGCGTCCGGGGATAGAAAATCCGCATTGCGCGTTACCTGGAGAGTTGTTGAACAGCTGTCACCCAAGGTAACTGTAAACATAAAGATCAGGGGGCCTGGAGGCCGGAAACTCATCAGGGTCGCTAGCGGAGAACTAGCGGGTGGAAAAGTGTTCGAACCCGGCCTCACACCAGGCCGCTATCGCATAACGCTTACCATGATCGATGGTTCCGGCAATCGTGAATCGAGATACTTTCCTGGCATCGCCATTGAGTAGGAGGCGTCATGCCCCGAAAAAGGTAGCATTGGATCCTGAAAAAATCGACACCTTTTACCATCACCTCTAGGCTAAAGAAGCCATATTTCGAGTACGATACTGACAATGAGAATGAATCAGCCTCACATCTCAGCAGCAAAGCTGGCAAGTGCAATATTGACTTTGCTGGCTATGGCTACCCTTTTTGTTGCCAACGCAAGCGCAGCGGCCGCTCCGTCTGCCGGGAAAAATGCAGTCGACAAAGCAATAAAGAGAGCGGCTGCAAAAGGCCAGATAACATCTGAGCAGAAGTCGATCTATCTCGGGGATTGGAAGGCGGCACTGCAGGCGCCAAAGGTACTGCGCAGAAGGGGTAAGGATGCCCGTGCCAAAGTTGTCGAATCAGTGATCTCAAATACAATCGCAATTGCCAGGCGAAAACAATTGACCGGCCAACGGATTGAAGCGTGCATCAGTAACCTGAATGCAACTGTGTATGTTATGTCCAAGCGCCCATATCCGGCTGACAAACAGAAGATAAGCATTCCGGATGATCCTGCCGTTTATGCATATTACTCTGGCGAGGGGGTTCAGATTCAACCGCTGTTTACGTTTACGAAGGCTAATCTTTACTACTCCGCAGGGCAGGCCGAAGGCTTCATCGCAATAGTCGATCGCATGAAGGAATTAACGGTAAACGACGCTGGTTACAACCGGTGGGAGTACTACTTTGACTGGCAAGGAGGATCTCCGCCATGGGTCAGTGCGATGACGCAGGCCACAGGCATGCAGGTGTTTGCCCGAGCAAGCGAAGTAAGTGAAGACCCGTCCTATCTTGAGGTCGCAAAAGGTGCACTGGCAGGATTTGAGAAATCCGCCGCAACAGGTGGACTCAGCGTCAATGAAACCGGCGGTAAATGGTTTCTGATCTATCCATTTAATCGAGACCAGAGAATTCTGAACGGACACCTTCAGGCACTCATTGGTCTTCATGATTACTACGAGATATCACAGGATACTCAGGCGCTGCAGCTCAGGGATTGGGGAGTAGAGACGGCACTTGCCACCATGAGTTGGTTTGACACTGGCGCATGGTCAAGGTACGACCGTGAGTCCGAGGCCGACGTTGGATACCACGACCTGATGACAAACCAACTGAAAAAATTAGCAGGAAAAACCGACATAGCTGACTTCAAGCAGTGGTCAGACAGGTTCGCTGCCTACAGAGTAACACCTCCAACCGCAACCATTCCGGACCAGGAGATCAAGCCGGTGTATCCCGTCGAGGACGGCTTCCTGGATGCCGTGAAGGTCAAGTATTTCGTTGACAAAAAATCAAAGATTACAGTAAGAATCATTGATACAGAGGGCGACTCGGTTCGCGCACTTAGCGACTCGGGGAGCAGAGGATTTCACACCTTCGAGTGGGACGGCAGAGATCACGCCAAAAAGGCAGTTGCACCAGGCATCTACACAATCGAGTTTACGCTGACGGATATCGTTGGTAATCGCGGAACAGTGCAGGGCGACAGGAACATCGAGATAAAAGTCGATTCAACCCCGCCGACGATCAATAGCTCGCAGGCCCTGGCGGTCGACAAGAAACGATCGAGGATCATCGTCGATGTAACAGACGAAGAGAGCGGTTGGGTTATTGCATCCATCAAGCAGAATGACGTGAAGCTCGCGAGCAAGAAAGGGAAAGGCAGGTTTTCTTTCGTGGTGAGCAAGCCGCTGAGTCAGATCAGAAACTCAACTTTAGTCGTAACGGACTCATCAGGAAACTTTACCGAGGCGGTGTTTTCGTAAGTGGCACAAGGTAAATTCAGCATCACGACCTATGGTTGTCAGATGAACAATCATGATTCCGAGCGTGTGGCAGGCGTGCTTGAGTCACTTGGGTATAGCCAAAGCGACGATGCGCGGCCCGAAGAAGTCGATGTCGTTGTATTCAATACCTGCACTGTGCGGGAAAAGCCAGACAAGCGGCTCTTCTCTCAGCTTGAACAGCTCAAAGCAGCCAAGCGAAAAAACCCCGATCTGGTTATTGCCGTTGGCGGTTGCCTGGTAGAGGCGCAAAGAGACAACATCTTCCATGACTTCCCCCACGTAGACGTTGCATTTGGCCCGGGCCGGATCCGCGACATTGAAAATTTCATCCGGCTGCGCAGGGGAGAGGCTGCTCGCGCAGGTGTTCCTGACGAGCACAATGGCTTCTATGGAATTGGCGATGAGCGGGAGTTCGCGTCGGATCTGCCAGTAAGGCGAGAACGAGATTTTCAGGCCTGGGTCCAGGTATCCATGGGCTGCAACATGAAGTGCAGCTATTGCATCGTTCCGGCAGTTCGCGGGCGCGAGATGAGTCGCCCAATTGATGCGGTAGTTGCAGAGGTCGAAAGGCTGGCTGTTGACGGAGTCTCAGAGGTAACCTTGCTCGGGCAAAACGTAAACAGCTACGGACGAGATCTGCCAGTCGGAAAAAAAGCGACCTTCGCTGAGCTGCTGTCTGAGGTGGCACAGATTGACTCCATTAAGCGTGTTCGATTTACCAGTCCGCATCCAAAAGATATGCGCGACGACGTGATTGATGTAATGGCGAACATCGAGGCTGTCTGCCCTCAGCTTCACCTGCCAGTTCAATCTGGATCATCCAGAGTATTGAAAGCGATGAGGCGAACATATTCGCGCGAGCGCTACCTCGAGCTGGTTCGTAAGATTCGTGAGGCCATTCCTGGCATCAGCTTGACCACCGACATCATTGTTGGCTTCCCCGGCGAAACTGAAGAAGAATTTCAGGAGACCTTTGATTTGTGCCGTGAAGTTCGCTATGACGGTGCATATACATTTATCTACTCGCCGCGTTCCGGAACAGAAGCAGCGCAGATGGTTGACATGCCACATGAGATTAAGCAGGAGCGGCTTGCCCGGTTGGTCGAAGAGGTCAGAACAATTGCCCATGAATCCAGGCAACGCTTCGTAGGCACCGAAGAAGAGGTGCTTGTAGAAGGTGAGTCACGCCGAACGCCCGGGCGCTTGCGTGGTAGAACACGTCATAACATCACGGTGAACTTCGAAGGCCAGGCCTTGCCGGGAGATTATGTTCCGGTCAAGATAATTCATGCGTCCAGTGAGACCATGTTGGGCAGGCAGATTCCCGTGCTGGCATGATCTACAGCATCTATGGCCCTACAGGCAGCGGCAAGACAGAGGTTGCTGTTCAAATGGCTGGAATGCTTGGCACATCTGTTGTGAATTGTGATCCATCGCAGTGTTATGAGGGTCTCAACATTCTCACCAACAAACCCACCGCAGAGCATGATCT
>CAYTTD010000152.1:0-5285 GCA_964440595.1 uncultured Gaiellales bacterium | reverse complement strand
TGGCTCCAGGCAAACCGTTGCCGCTGCGGCTAGCCTGATCGCAGACAACTTCCGAGCTGACAAGCGGGAGATGGGCCTTGCCGAGCTTTTATCTGCAAATCTTGGTGACCCGAATGCTCCTGCTGAGATTACGAAGGAGATCGAAGGTATCATTCCGCGATTTATCGGCGAGGAGAATGGCACGAGAACCAAGCTGATGTTACTTCAGGGTGCGCTGGTTGATCACCGCGCAGGTAAGAGCATCGACGTTGATCAATTGGTCGAGTCCGTACGCTCTGCCCGGCCGCATCGGTTCGTGGAAAACGGTACCGGGCCAATCGTATGCGGCGATCATTTGGATGACTCTTTCAGGTAAGCATGCCTTGCGAAAGACACGTACCGCCCCGGAACCTGAAAATGAATGAATGATTGACAGTTATTCGCCAACCCGGTTGCCGAGTTCTGCGTCGAGCAGAAGCAGGGCGCTTCTTGATCCTTCTGCCATTCGGCAGCGCTCAAGCGCCTCGCCAACGACCGCCTCTTCCTCAACCTGCTCGGTGATGTACCACTGAAGCAACACCTCCAGCGGCCAATCCGCATTCTCTCGGGCAAGCTCATACAGCTTGTTGATGGATGCCGTAACTTTCTGCTCATGGGCAAGCGCAGCCTCGAACGCAGCAACGGCGCCAGAGAACTCGTGTGCGGGTTCGCCCACCGCCTTCAGGCGCGGTGCAACTCCTCGGTCGAGCAGAAACTGGTGCAGCTTCATGGCATGCTGGGTCTCTTCGGCAGCGTGCAACCTCATCCAGTGGCCAAATCCTGGCAGGCTTTGTGTCTCGAACCACCCCGCGATAGCCAGATACTGATACCACGCGTGAAACTCCATCACGATCTGATCTTCGATCGCCGATCGTACAGTGTCGTTCATCTTTGCCCCTCCGAGATGTGTGTATTGAAATCCTCGTGCACCCGCGACTGTACCTGTATGCAGCCCATGAATCCACTAACAAAAAATAATTTTGACAAAAACCTAAAGTGTGTTGGAGATTTTGCCGAAACACGCTTCGATTCATGAGAAACCGACGGAGAAAAACAGACGGCCTGCACGACACGCCCCTGCCGAGCGCTCCTGCTGAGCGCGCAGCTTCTGTAGCCCGTGAATTGCAGGAGCAGATGCGTTATCTCGCTGCCGCTGCCGTAGAGGTCGAAGCAGATGGCTCTGCGCGTCCGATGAAGGTGTTCGGGCGCATTGAGGTGATCAGCCAAAGCGTTCTGGGTGCGGCGGTTGAAGCTGTCGATCTTGGCCATCCTGCTGCGATCCAGACGCTGGTGATGCCAGGCGGCTTTGGTACCTTCAAGTGCGCCGTTATCAGGTGTGGGCAGCAAGGGCTATCAGAGTATGTGGTCGTGATCTGCGATGAGACGCTGTCACGGCGCGATGTTGATGCAATCGCCTCGTGGGCCACTGGCGCACGAGAAGGCGACACGGTCAGATCGGGCGGACCATGTGGATCAGTCGCACGTGATGTCGCTGCAAAGACTGGCGCTGACGTCGTGACGATTGCTTTGTTCGCACCAAGCGGGATGCTCATGAACCTTCATGTTCGTTCTGGTTCGCGCCTACGCGCCTGGCGAACGTCTACCGAGACCGTATGGGCCGAGGCTGCCCTTCACAAAGCTGCATTTCTCCTCGGTGACCTTGAGCTGCACCCGGGCGCCGAGCACCTCGCTGCTCTTGGCATGCAGTCAGCCGCCGTAGTTGCCCTCGAGAACCGTAAAGGTGTGCCGATCGGATCAGTTGGCATTGCGTCTCGCGCTGCAATAAACCAGGGTGACGTTGATGTGCTGATGAACGTCGCACCAGAAATTGCTGAGCAGATCGTAGCTCTACGGACAACCGATCGAAGGATGAGTAACGTTGGCGCGCTCGAGCCTCACGGAGAGCGGCGTGGCGTTCAGGGTGTTGAAGCGAGCTCAGACACAATCGACCTTGCCCTGTTTGCCAGACTTGTGGCATGCAGGAGATTTTCTGTTTACGTCAGAACCGGCAACATGATGCAGATGGTGTCGGCATTCCGTGAAGACGGCACCTTCGTAATGGACCAGCCAGACCCAATGGAGCACGAGCTGGTTCGTTGGGCTGCGGAACGTGGATTGGCCGTGGCAAACCAGCTGGCGGCCGCTGTGATGGTAGGAGACGGAACGGTGCTCTATGCCCGTGACGATTCGTATCAGCCCATGCAGCGTCTGCGTTCAGCGCTGCTTCAGATCCGCGATCTCACTGAGGGCGGTCGTCCGCCTGAGATTGATTTTGGCGATCACGGCCGCGAAGCTGCTTGATTCAGCCAACCGCTTCGCGCGCAGTTATGTCAAAGCCGGCGTCCTCGATCGCTGAAGATATTTCGTCCCACGCAGCCTCGTCATAGTCGATCTTGAGTCGGCTTGTTCCGAGCTCGACGCTCGCCGAGTTAATGCCTTTAAGTGGAGCAATGGCATCAGTGATCTTGCGCACACAGCTTTCACAGGTTATTGAGTCGATGGAAAGATACTCTTGCATGATGCCTACATGATACGCAGAACGCTTACCTTCGCACAAACGAGGATAGTGCGCTACGAACTGTTTTTATCAGAACCCTGGCGTCGACTGGCTTCTCAAGAAATCCGGCAGCGCCCGTAAACCCGGCGCGCGTAATCATGTCGTCGGACGATCTGCCAGTAAGCATCACCACTGGCGGTCGCGTTTCCAGCGCCGATGAGTTGATGTGTGACACCAGTCGCCATCCGTCTCTCCCGGGCATTCGGATGTCTGCAACCACAATGTCGGGGTGTGAGCTGTCAAACGCCGCTGCGCCAGATTCGGCATCTCCCGCAACGACCACGTCAAACCCATCACCTTCAAGCGCAGCCTTGACGAATGCCTGTACGCCCTTGTCATCATCAACGACCAGAACCTTTGGTGGGCTACCGCTCTCGACGGGCGCGTTGCCGATCTCTTTCTTGCGCGCCTTTTTCATTGCATACATTCGCGTGTCTGCCGCATGCATGAGGGCCTCCGGTGACGTGCCGCTCGTGGGGTAGCACGCGATGCCGGCTGAGAGTCCAAAAGAGCTACCAAGCTTCATCTGCCTCACGACAGGTGCCAGATGCAGGCGTACGCGTCGCACGAAGTCGGCTGCTCCATGCTCATCTGTCTCGGTTAGGGCAACAGCGAATTCATCGCCTCCCAGGCGCCCGGCCAGATCCTCGGTTCGCATCTGAGCCTGTAGTACCTCCGCAAATTTCGTCAGAACTGCGTCTCCTGTTGCGTGGCCTTGTGTGTCGTTGACTTCCTTGAATCCGTCAAGATCGATCAGAATTGTTGCCAATTGATTTCCATGTCTGCGGGCACGCCCGAGCTCGGCGTCAAGCCTTTCCCTGAAAGCGGTTGCGTTCAGAAGTCCGGTCATGGCATCGCGCTCGGCTCGGAAGCGAAGCGACCTGTGTTCGTCGCACACGAACGCATCGACCATCTCGACGATCACCGCATCGAGGTGTGAGTGCATGCGTGTAGCCGTTGCCTCAGGCAATCCTTTGCATGACTCAGACAAAACGGTGCGAAGCACAGCCAGCTCCTGAAGGGTTGTGCGCAGGCTGAATCCACTGCGCCGCCTGGCCTGGGCATGGTCGGCTGCCGCCTGTGCAACAGCAGGCGGTGGCATTGGCACGCTTGTGTACCTCGTTGTGGCTTCAGATCTGCGCGTTGGCACAGGCCTGGTCAATTCAGCGCCTACCCCCCGGCTGTCTGATGCGTCGGTCGCGATTGCGGTTATCAGTGCTGGGATGTTGCCAAGCGCTTCGACTCGTTCTTTTGGTGCAATGTCGGCCTCGCGGCGTAGCTGGTCAGACCTGTGGAGCCATCGTAGTGCGAGCTCCCACGCGTTTTCCCGTGACAATCGTGGAGCGATCGCAATGTTTTCAAGCGGCGAATCGGGGGGTGGCAGTATCAGCATCTTCTCACCATCAGTCTCTGAGCGGTTTTTTTGGGGCACCATTAGTTGTGCCTCACACACAAATGGATAAACGCTTCACTCGAAAACCCACACCCGAGGGGGTTGAGTTTTATGCAGATTCAGTCGCTAGGCCACGGTGCCGAAGCGCTTGAGCGCAGCCTCAAGCTGAAGCATTCGATCAATAACGGCATTGCCGCTCGGCTGATAGGCGCCGGTGATGTAAGTTGCTCCATTCGCGCTGTTTGGTGAGACGCCAGCGGCAGGAGTTGAGTCAAAAGATGTGGTGAACCCGGCACCTGCGGCCACTCCCGCACCTGGTGTGCCGCTCTGCCCTGCCTGCGTTGCTGTGCCAGGCGCACCTGTAGTACCTGTGGAATTGCCTGTACCGCCAGGCTGCAATTGTGGGGAGGTTGTGTGAATGGGTAGCATCAGGGTACGGTGGATTGAATGATTCGTCCATACTTTGAGCTCAATTCATCACACCATTCCCATAACCCTCAACAACAGGGGTGAGAAATTTCGGTCATTTGTCCGACGGTATCCCTACCATTTGCGTTCATGACCGAGCGCACAATCACCCTTAACGAACAGGTACTTGACCAGATTGGCCTCGAAGTCGACATGCGACTGACAGACGTGTGGTCAATGCTCTTTGAAAAAGGTGTTGATGATCTCGATATGGAGTTCCTTGCATGGCTCATGCGTCTCGCTTATGTCACCGCATATTGGGACGCTCTGGCCGAGCCGGTACGCGGAACGCTTTGTCACACCCTGGGGTACCCGGTGCCAGATCGTGGTAGACCAGTTTCCCCAAATACCAGATAGCGGTACCCGCCGCAGCGAAGAGCACTCAGGTTCTGATGACTGACAACCTCCAGCAGATTATGGATTCGATCAGGAGCTCATTGTCATTGCATCCCGCTCTCTCAAAGCTTATTTTTGTTCTGGTGCTGTTTTTGGTCGTGCGTTTTACCTACCGCGCAATTGCACGCACAATGCACCGGGTTTACTGGCGGCGGTTGAGCCGCGATGGTGTTGATTCACGCGATCAGCGCGACCTCACAATTCTGACACTGCTTGAAAACCTGATCCGTTACGTTGCCTATGGAGCTTTTTGCGTAATTGCACTCAGCGTGGCAATCGGGGGCATCCCACGAGCCGTTTTTGGGGCCTCCATCATCGTTCTTGTCGTTGGGTTTTCGGTGCAACGTCTGCTGGGCGATATGGTGTCGGGCGCACTCATGTTGTTTGAGCGCCATTACGCAGTCGGCGACTTTATTGAGTTGAAGTCACAGAACGTCTGTGGCTTTGTTGCGC
>CAYTTD010000151.1:0-5354 GCA_964440595.1 uncultured Gaiellales bacterium | reverse complement strand
CCATCGCTTCGTTGCTAGATGGTCAGTTCGTCCCCTGCGTTGCCGGACTTGAATCGGGCTAGATCTTCTTTCTGGATCTGTCTATGCCCTCCAGGTGTCTTGAAAGTGGCAAGCCGGCCTCTGTCGGTCCACTTTCGAACTGTGCTTTGAGCGACTCCGAGGTGCCTTGCTGCCTCGCCAAGAGTCAGCCAGTCACCGGAATCATCACCGCCCTCGCGAGAAACTATTTCCCTGTTATTTCCTGACATCATGATCTCTCATTTTCTTGACCGGCAGGTGTTGTCACCGCTTGCGCCCGCCGCTTTTTTTCGCTTTTACCGTTTTTACTTTTACAACGGTCTTCGTCTGCACCAACGTTGTCGTAGGCAATGTCGCCGTAACAGCGCCTCTTTCGGCTTCAATTGTTACAGATTCTTTTCCTTTGTTTTCGTTTGCCTCGCCACCGGTTCTGCCATAGCCTACGCCAAACACGAAAGCAGCAGACAACACCAGGGTCCAAACGACGAATTTAAGGAGGCCTCGAACAAGTGTCCGGCGCCGCTTCTTTCGTCTGCTCTCAAGTCGGGCAGCACGCCCGTTGTCCCTTCTGTCACTCATTCTGTGCTCACCTGATAATCCAAGGCTCTCGTTGAAAATCTATAGAACGCTGCGCACTGTACAACATCAAGGTTCCATGCCCAGGGTGATCCTGGAGCGGCTTCATGAACAATCTCAGTGCACCATGCGTCAGATTCTCTCCATTCTTTCACAAGCTCCGCTGTGGAGAAGGTCTGACCCAACCGCTTTTCAAGCTCATACATGATTCGTTCAACAATGCCCTCGAGGAGGGTTCTCTTCTGCGAATCGTCGCTATAACGCAAAATCCTGTCTGCACCGACTTCCCAGGTGTGCACCGCATTTGAATTTGAATTGCCGGTTCCTGGATTTTCTGTCTCCATCGCTGTCATTTTAGCGATTCTATTCAAATTTCCGGTCTGCAAACCTTTTTGTGACATCATCTACACTCACCATGGGTCTTCCGGATCAGGATTCAAAAGACAGATCTGTCGTCGAGTGGCAAATTGGCCGTCCACCACGTGCGTTTTCCGGTGTTGCATCTAGATGTTCGTGGGGATTTCCCGTCGTAACAAAACAGCTACCCCAAACAGTTGATGGAAAGCCCTTTCCAACTTCCAGCTATTTGGTTTGTCCGCACCTGGTCAAGATGATCGATCGCCTCGAGGCTGATGGCTGGATACAAAAGTTGGAGAAGGTTGCATTCGATGATCCTGCGGCTGGTGATGAGCTTCTTGCTGCCCAGAAGTTGCATGCTGAACTTTCGGGCACTGGACGAAACATTGGTGGCGTTGCTGATCCGATGAGGATCAAGTGTCTCCATGCTCACGCCGCTTTCGCGCTGGCGCTTCGATCAGAAGGCAATGGAAGTCACGCCCTTGGTGAGACGGTGCTCCAATTGGTAGGCACCGTCGAATGCAACGATGCTAAATGTAGTGCGGCAATAAACCGCTGAAAAATTTTTCTACGCCCCTGCAGGGATATCGACGGACGTGTCGAAACAGATAAGCGGGTGCAAATGGTGGTCTGTTGGGGCAGACCATTCAACCTCAGCCCGGGGGGGCTGAAAACGGGGAGTAGTTCACGATGGCAGATATTGCTCATGTTGTGCTGCGCAATGAATCTGGTGGCGTCAAGAAAGCCATGAGGGCCAATATCAAGGCGGTTACTTCTTCGAAGTCGGTCTCCATCGGCTTCACCATTCTGGCGTTCCTGATGATAATGCTTATGGTAAGGCCTATTGCCATGTCGCTTCTTTCGTATAACCGTACATCTGCGCTACTTGAAGAACGACGCGCCCAGGTTGATGTACTGCAGGAGAGAAACAGAAAACTTAAAGACCGATATGACTACTATCAGACGGATGCCTTTATAGTTGAACGGGGCAGGGAGTATGGACTTGTTATGCCGGGCGAGACGCCGTACGTGGTACGCGAGCTTGCAAGGCCCGAAGCTATTGGCCAGTTTGCCCGCACACGATTGGTGAACGCAACCAAAGGTTATGGATCAAATTCAAACGAGCTTCCTGCGCCTTCGTCTAGACGATAACCTCTGGTTCAAATTCCTCCACCTTCAACATGTTGGTCATGCCTGGTCTGCCACTGATGGTGCCCGCAGTGAAAATGACACGCTCACCGTGGTAAACGACCCTGCTGCGCCTCGCAGCCTCAGTTGACTGTTCGAAGGTTCCTGAGTTCGAGCTGATGCCGTCCCTCATCCACACAGGAATCGTGCCCCAATCAAGAGCAAGACGCCTGCACGTATAAACGCTCTTGGACGCAGCAACTACGGGACGCTTGGGCCTGTTACGAACAACTTGCCGTGCGGTTCGTCCCGTCTCTGTCAGCACCACGATGGCAGCGGCATCAAGGAGCTCGCCAATTTCGCATGCGGTATCACTTAACGCCTGAGGAATTGAAACGGTGCGCCTGCCAGCCAGCAGGTACTGAGTTGGACCTGCCATTGCTGGCTCGACAGTTCGTGCGATACGGTCAATGACCCTGATCACCTCAACCGGGTGACGCCCCATTGCGGTCTCGCCGCTGAGCATTACTGCCGATGTTCCATCAAGAATGGCATTTGCAACATCGCTCGCCTCTGCCCGTGTTGGCTCTGGATTGTAGGTCATCGTCTCAAGCATCTGCGTCGCAGTGATAACTGGTATCCCAAGCTCATTCGCCTTACGAATGATTTCCTTCTGAACCAGCGGAACCTGTTCGGCCCCAAGCTCTACTCCCAGATCTCCTCTTGCAACCATGACGCCATCAGCAGCAGCCATGATGTCGTCCAGACGATCTACCGCAATATGCTTCTCAATCTTCGCGATGATCTGCGGTCTATTCACCGGCTTGCCAGCAACGATGTGGGATCGAAGCTGTTCAATGTCATCAGGACTCCTAACAAAACTCTGAGCTATGTAGTCGACTTCAAGAGATAAGGCAAACGCAAGATCATCCAAATCCTTGGCCGTCAACGAAGGTATCTCTAGCTCAACCCCAGGAAGGTTTACACCCTTGTTCGACGAGATCCGGCCTCCCTCCTCAACAGAACATATGAGTGAGCCAGTTTCGATCTCGACCTTGACAACCTTCAATCGAATCGTTCCGTCAGCAAGCATGATCTGCGCGCCAGGCTCTATCCACTGTGGAAGAGACGGAAGGCGTACTGGAAGATCATCTTTTCCAAGATCCTTGGCTGAAGGCAGATTTCTCGTCAACACCCTAAGAGTGCTGCCGGTCTCCAACATGCGCTCGCCCTCTATATCGCCAATGCTAATCTTTGGGCCCTGAAGGTCAGCGATGATCGCGATAGGCCTGCGAAACTCAACGCTCAACCCTCGGATCAGGTCTACAGCCTTCTTGTGTTGTGCATGATCTCCATGAGAGAAGTTCAGCCGTGCAGCATTCAACCCCGCAGCGATCATTTCACGCAGAACATCTTCGTCAAGACATGCTGGTCCTATCGTGCAGACAACCTTTGTGTGTCTGATTCTGCGCTTGCGCAGCGCATCGATTTTCATCTACCCACAACTTCCTTCTTTTTGGCATCTCCAGCAGCGAATGGAGAGACATACTGTGCGTCGGTCCCCAACTGCTCCTCAATGCGGATTAACTGGTTGTACTTCTCAACGCGATCACTTCGACTCGGTGCACCGGTCTTTATCTGTCCGCATGCAGTACCAACTGCAAGATCTGCAATTATCGAATCAGCTGTCTCTCCACTGCGATGGGACATAACATTTGTAAACCCTGCGTCAAGCGCTACCTTCATTGCAGAGAAAGTCTCGCTCACTGACCCAATCTGGTTCACCTTTACGAGCATCGAGTTGGCTATTGCATTCTCGATGCCCATTCTGAGTCGATCAACGTTGGTCACGAAGAGATCATCACCAACGAGCTGGATCCGATCACCTAGCTCGCGCGTAAGTGCCTTCCATCCATCAATGTCATCTTCGGAACAGCCGTCCTCGATGGACACCAATGGAAAATCATCACACCACTCGGTGTAGTGAGCAACAAGATCGCTGGCAGAAAATGTCACGTTGTCGCCCTTGAATTCGTACGCCTTACCATTCCACAACTCAGTGGCCGCAACATCAAGTGCAAGTGATATCTGGTCGCCCGGAGAAAATCCACAATCCTCTATTGCCGAGATGATGAACTCGAGCGCCTGACGGTTACCCTTGAGCTGTGGCGCAAATCCCCCCTCGTCACCTACTGCGGTACTGAAGCCCTTTTCGTCTATGTTCTGCCTCAACCTGTGGAAAACCCTGACTGCTGCCTCAAGTGCCTCACTGAAGGATCTGAATCCGTGGGGAACAATCATGAATTCCTGCACGTCAATGCTGTTGTTGGCGTGCTCTCCTCCATTGATGATGTTCAGCATCGGTACCGGCAACTTTGGAGCCTCGGCACCGAACTGTGCCTGTACCCATTTCCAAACAGGTACACCGGCGTCCTGTGACAGTGCGCGGGTTGCAGCGAGCGATACACCGAGAACTGCGTTAGCGCCAAATGCCCCCTTGTTTGGTGTACCGTCACCTTCAATCATTGCCTGATCGAGCGAGGAAATAGATTCAAATTCTCTCCCGCTAACGATCTCTCGTATCTTGCTATTGACGTTTTCAACGGCTTTGGAAACTCCTTTTCCACCCCAGATAGCTGCCCCGTCCCGAAGCTCAACGGCCTCGTGGGATCCGGTTGAAGCTCCGCTGGGCACTCCTGCCCTGCCCGTCGCACCTGAATCAAGAGTCACGTCCACTTCAACCGTTGGGTTGCCTCGAGAGTCAAGTATCTGCCTCCCTTTCAGATCTGCGATACGAAACATCTTCGACCTCCTTTGTGACTTCACATGCTGAGGTATGTACGCTCCCACAAAGGTGGCGCATGTGCAAGTGCAGATGAGTTACAATCCAATCCTGTTGCCACGCCCCCGGTATTGGGGATTAAATCTGAAGGAGGGTCAGATGCAGATCGCGTCATTTATGTTCAACCCGGCAAATACCCGTGCCTCAAAAGCGGAAGCCCCTGCAAACGATGCTGAAATGCCGACAAACGCTGCGCCAGTTGCACGGGCAGACGCCAACGACTCAGGCCGGCAGACACCTGATGATCTGAAATCTGCAATCGGTAAATTGGCCGAGCAGGATCCATCTTCAAAGGTTGCGATCGACGACCAGACGAACGCAGTGACGTTTGTTGGTGGTTCTGTGCCAGTAAAGCTTCGCCCAGGTGCTGATGGTTCGGGTCCAGACCGAATTGCCAGAAACTTCATGTTTGAACACGGGCAGTTGTTTGGCA
>CAYTTD010000150.1:0-5429 GCA_964440595.1 uncultured Gaiellales bacterium | reverse complement strand
AGTTTCGCATCAGTGTGGCCAGTTGAAGTGATTGCCCGTTGGGTGCCATCCGCGTGACATCAGCTCGATCTGAATTGCCGAGTGGGCACGCCGTGCAGCCGCAAGAGCCTCCGCGATGTTGCCACTCTTTGCTGCGCCCGTGAATGGGTTTACCTTGCCAGCGCTGACTGCTACGTCGTTGAGCGCCGACATGAGATTTGGCAGTCGAGTAGCGACGGAGTGGTCGGTACCCCATGAAATTTCTGCGGCCCGCTGTGAAACGCGCGAGAGCATTGCCTGCTGGGCCTCTTGCCATCCGCGCGATCTGCCGGTGCTTGCAAGCGTGCGCGGAAGGTCATCCATCCAGTGCCAGGTTGTTCGGTAGATGTTAAGCAGCTCTGGTTTTGTGATGTTAAAGCTCATGGCTGATCCTTATCTTGAGCCGTCAATCATGCCGCGTGCTGCAATACGCGTACGGCAGTCTGCAGGTTATCTAGCGCCCCAAATTGGCTTGCGAAGCAGCCGCCCGGCGCTGCCCCTCGAGCGCCCCGCACGGATTCCAGCATTCGTGCGTAATCGTCGATGGGTGCCTGGTTCGCGAGGTTCTTGACACCCGTTAGGGGTGGCCAATCACGGTGAAGTTTGATCTCAAAGTCAGTGATCCGTGTATTTGTGTTGCCATTGCCGGCGGGCAGCATCGGCAGCAGCGTTCGCTCGCCAGTGTGCGGATCAATCGTCCAGTATCGCTTGGTAGAGGTCGGTAGCCACTCCTGTCCACCATTTGGGTCCCTGAACGGCAGTAGTGGCTCGCTTGGCTCTGGGGCTGTCGTAGATGCCTGCGCTATCTGCGTCGCAAGCGAAGTTGCAGCAATGGTCATTTTTTGTCTCCCCCTGACTTCAATCGTCGTCTGAATATCGGGCTGAGCAGGCGGGGTTGTTTCGCAGCGCCCCTAGTGGCGGAACTTTTGGCGGCGGAACTTTTGGGGGGAAACCGTTTGCTATTGTGCTGCGTATATATCTGCGCGGGGCGGAAATTGATCAGGTAACCAAATCAAATGCGAGAGGCTTTGGAATGAAACGTGTATTGACGCTCGTGGGTACGCTCATTTTTGTTGCAACAGGGTTTGTGGTGGCGTCCGCGCCGGCAAGCGCTGCCTCTGGCGCCACTCGAATTTCAATCTCTGGTAACGACTTCAGTGCAGAAGCCGTGGGGCAACAGGCCGACGGCAGGCTGCTGGTTGCCGGTGAAGTTGATGCGTTGGCTAAGGCGCGGGGTCACTCCTGCGAAGGCATGCGGTCCAAGGTGGCGCTTGTGCGAATGTCAGCGGCTGGCACCAAGGACGCTTCGTTTGGCGGGGGCAAGGGTTACGTCACGGCGCCCGCGCCCGCACAGACCAGGTTGTCAGACATCAAGAGCGTTGGTGTCATCGTTCTTGGCGACGGCAAGATTGCTTTGTTCGCATTGAAGACAACCTACAGCGTGTGCGATGCCGAAGAGGATGAGGTCGTGAGCAGTCAGGATCTGGTCGTCTACAGGTACCTCGAAAGCGGAGCTCTCGATACATCATTTGGTGGTGGCGATGGCGTTGTTACGACTAGCTCAACTGCCTTTGGGCTGAAGGAGTTTGACGTTGCTGAAGTGGCACCCGACGGTTCGTGGGTTGCAGCCGGCAGCGCTGCTCCGAAATCAGATTATGTAGTTGCAAGGGTAGCAATTGATGGCACGATGCTCACGGCATTTGGTGGAGACGGATTCGTAGCTTTGCCAAACGCCTCGGTTGGTAACTTTGGCGCCGGCGGTGCATTTGTTTCGCAGGCGGGTGAGGTTACGCTGGGCGGCAATGAGTTCGACAGTGGATCTGATGACATCTGGGGTAGTGATGGCAGCTTTGTGGTTTCCAAAAACATGATGAGCGTCAGGATGCTTGCAAGCGGTGCGCTTGATACAAGCTACGGCGGAGGTGATGGTATTGCCAGCACGGCCATGTCGAAGTTCACGCCGGAGTTCATCTCAATGACGCCGGCACCTGACGCGAGCGGGGTAATGCGATCGCTGGTTTGGGGGCTGTGGATTGACACCTCTGACGTTGGCCCAATAGTTGAAGGCGGAGGCTTCGGTGCGCTTGACGCGGCAGGGGATTTTGATAAATCGTTTGCCGGCGGCACTGGCATGCAGGTTGCGGTCGATTTCGCAAATAATGATTCACTGTTGTCAGTTGGTGGCTTCGATCTGAATGTGATGTCCAGCAACTCCATTCTGATAGCGGGTGCGGGGCTTACTGATTACAGCCAGGGCTTTGACTGGGGAAAGATCAGGGTTGGCCGTTTTTCTCAGTTGGGGGTTCCTGACACATCGTTTGGGACAAAAGGAGTAGCTACGACGCTTGCGCCGTTGCCAAACGCGACTGGCGTTGTCGACATGATTGAAGTCGTTGGCGGTAGCTCGGTTGTAGTGGTGAATGACGGCACCGTATTGCGATACGGCGACGCTGGAGTTTTGGACTCATCGTTTGGTAAGGCTGATCTGTGCTGGAACATATTTGGTAAGCAGCGAGCGCTTCCCAGGAAGATGATTGCGACAGGGCTTGTTTGTAACGCACAAAACACTGGCGTGAACATCAAACTAACGCGCGGTGCAGACCAGTTTGCGGGTGGCAGCGGCGCCGACTCAATCTGTGGCCGAGGTGGCAACGATACCCTTCGTGGAGGCAGGGGAAGCGACCTGATTTGTGGCGGAGCTGGCGAAGACGTGCTCAATGGAGAAGCTGGCAACGATCGCCTCATCGGAGGTCGCGGCGGCGACTCGTTCTACGACACCTTCGGTCGCGATATTGCGATTGGCGGCGCCGGCAACGACGTATTCAACCTCGCCGATGAAAAGCGTAGAGATCGACGACGGGGAAGGGCTGACACAATTGAGTGTGGCCCTGGAGCCGACCACGTAACCGCCGACAAGTTTGATCGGGTAGATGATGATTGTGAGACGGTTGACCGCGTTTGACGCAGGAAAAAAGCGGCGGCAGAGGCTGGCCCATTCTGAGGCGGTACCGATGAAACTGTAGCGATTCCTGTGGTCGAAAAACTGGATGGAGGCCTCGAGGAGGGTACTCAGGATCATTTAGGGGATCAGGGGGGATCTCGTTGAAACAAGCAGTAAACGCCAGAAACGCAATTTGTCGTTCGCCTAGGCAGGTGGCTTGCTGATGCGTCTGCCCATGCCAACAATGCCTGCTGGAGCCATAACCCTTCAGGGTGGTTCGAGCGCGCGCCAGCTCGATGCGATCGCGGGCTTTGTTCGCGGCGTAGGTGAGCGCGGCGGCGATCTCTTCGGCGAGGTGTTTCGCTACGGGCACCCAACTTTTAACTCAGCGCTTCTTGGTGCCACCGACGCTGGCGCCGGAGTAAAGATTCTTGCTGATGCGAAGGAGGGCGCTGCCGCGCTTCAGGAGGTTTCGCGTCGCGGCGCTTCAATCGTTCGCTATGCAACCCAGGGGAGCCAGGCGGCAACCGGGTACCCGTTTGTTCTGCACACGAAGCTGTGGGCGGCACGTGATCGCGCTGTGCTATCCACCGTATCCCCAATCGCGCTTGGACTTCCCCAGCACAACGTCACCGCGATGCTGAACGGTGCACCAGCGCTGGCAGTACGTGATGCAATCGTCGGCGCGCGCACGGGCGACCTCGTACAGAGTGCGGCAGCTGTCGAGCAGGCGCGAGCCGCAGGAGTCCTATTCAATGATCCGCTGCTTGGCGTGCGCCACATTGACGATGCCTACGGCGCGCTCATCGACGGTGCCGAGCACGACCTGCGGATCGTAATGAAGGAGTTCGTCGAGCCCGCATGGGCCGAACGGGTTGTCGCCGCGCGCAAGCGAGGCGTGAATGTTGACCTGACCGTTCGCAGCATCGACAAGGGAGTTGAGCGCGCGCTCAAGAAGGGCGGCATCAAGGTAAAGCACCTTCGGTTTAGTGGCGTTCCAGGCTCATCGCACCACGAACGCCTGGATCCGTTCATCTACCGGCGCATTCACTACAACTCAATTGAGGCCGACCACCAGTACGGCGTGCTCTGGAGTCGCTACCTGTGGGAGCCGCCCGCGGGCAAGCCATCCGCGCGCCTTGCCCGCGAAGCCGGCTTCATCGTCGGCCCAGACAACTATCGCGCGCTCGAATCCGTCATTACCGATCACCTGAACCGCCCATTCTGGCGAGACTTTATCGGTGCGTGAGGTTCACAAGCCGTCGTCGAACTCCTCAAGATCCAGCTCAGCGAGATCAAGTTCATCGTCATAATCGTCGTCGGCCACGAGTGACAGATGATTCTCAGTTTGATCAAGACCGTTCTTCTCCCGCAGCGTCGACCTGGTAAGGCTCGCCGATCTAACGGCGTCTTCGATAGCTCGCTCGTGGCACAGCATCGTCACATCAAAGAGCGCTCGCACAAGCTCATCAGGGTCAGCGTTGCAGAGTAGGTGCCAACTGACGGAGACTGCTGCAAAAAGCGGCATTGCCGTAGACGTGTGGCGTGACTGGTAGACGAGAATCTGTGGCCCATCGGTGTCTCTGTGAGAAACAACTTCTGCGCGCCATCCGATGTCAGAGCCGTCTGTGTTCACTGTTGCAATAGCGGCGTCAAGCTTCGACATCGCGATCTTGGCGTCGTCGCTCCTTGGGGTCACTGTGGATGATGCTTCGTCAGTCGCTTCTAGCTCCATCGTGATGCTGTACTGGCTTTGGCGAAGCATTGCCTCGAGCTCTTGTCTCGATGGTCGCTGGTTTCGGCTGGTTGGCCTGCCCCTGCGGGTACCTCTGCGGTGCTCCTTCATGGTGGTTCCTCCTCCGGTTCTCCATCTTGTGGGTCTCTATGGTGTGAGCGGAGTGCTCAAGAGCTAAGTCGAAGCCTCGCTTTCATTGCGTTCAAAAATTCTTTGAACGCTTTTTCACGGTGTCGCCGACCTACTCATTGCACACAAGAGATGAGAACGGAGGTAGTGGGATGAATCCCGGCATAACTCGCAAGTGGGTGGGTGTGAGTCCCCCAGAACCAGGCGGCGGATCATCCGGCAAGAGTCGTTGGAATATGATGCGCCGCATGAGCAAAGATGATCGAAGAAACCTTTTTCGCCGATTTGACGCAGAGTGTCAGCGAATCGCAGACCTGGTGGCCGCTGGAAGAAAGAAAGATGCCGAGCGGCGGTTCGCTCACTTTGGGGCAAGCCTGCTGCGCGAAGAGATTCACTTTGTGCTGCGCGGCGCCTACATCGCCGACCCGGATGTGTACGGTGAGGCCGTAAGCATGGCGCTCTTCGCTGTGTGGCGCAAACTGCGCGACGGCAAGCCGATGTTCCATCGGATATTGCGCGCGATCTGCATGGGTGCCAGGGCTGACGCCATTGATCGCGATCAGGAGAAGCTAACCGATCTCGCAAAGGAGACTGACGAAGAGGGGC
>CAYTTD010000149.1:0-5495 GCA_964440595.1 uncultured Gaiellales bacterium | reverse complement strand
GATTCAGCTCACCCTCATGACATTGCATCGATTCTCGACAGCCGCGGGGTGTGCATCCGTGCAGGCCACCACTGCGCGCAACCGCTGATGCGAAACATGGGTCTTAGCGCTACGGCACGCGCCAGCACCTACATATACACTGACACCGATGACGTCGATCGGCTTGTCGCTGCACTTGGCGATGTGCAGAAGATGTTTGGTTAATCTCCCTGCCACGTATGGCAGCGGGAGACACTTTCCCCATGATGTTGGTAAAATTGGGCGGTCATGGACGATCTCTATCGCGAAAACATCCTCGAGCACTACCGGCATCCCCAGAACTATGGCTCCATTCCGGAAGTCGAGGTGACCTTTGATGCGGAGGGGCAAAACCCTCTGTGCGGAGATGAGATCAAGGTCCAGTTTTCCGTTGATGACAGCCGCATGATCACCAATGTGAAATTCTCAGGTCACGGCTGTGCAATAAGTCAGGCTGCGATGTCGATGCTCTCCACCGAGCTTATTGGGCGCTCTGTTGATGAGGTCTCAGAAATGTCGAAAGACGATGTGCTAGATCTGCTCGGCATACCACTCTCGCCGGTACGGCTGAAGTGCGCCGTTCTTGGACTCGTGGTTGCAAAGATGGGGCTTCATGAAAACTTCGGAACTGCTGCGCCCGAGGGGTGGGAGGGCGTTGACGAGCTTAGCTGGGAGCAAACCGCTTCCCGTGATTGACGTTTGTGCGCACGGTGATATTGCCGACGGCGACCACAAGGTCGTCGATCTCGGCGGAGGAGAAGAGATAGCTGTCTTCTTTATTGCAGGACGCTACTACGCTGTTGAGGATCTATGTACGCACGACGGCGCAAGCATCAGTCACGGTGACATTCATGCCGAGGAAGGAAAGTCACCGTGCATCGAGTGTCCGAGGCATGGTGCCCGCTTCGCTCTCGACACTGGTGCAGTTGTAACTCCTCCAGCATGGCAGTCATTAGAGACCTTTCCGGTCGAGGTAGTTGGCGGACGCGTAATGGTCGACGCCTGATTTGATTCTTGCGGCCTATCGCGGAGTTCGCGCTGGCCAGCGAAGGCCAGTACCTGAAAAACCCATCACAGCATTGTCGTGATGTTCGATTGCAGGGTTGTAGCTAACAGCTGACAAGGTCACAAAGCGAAATGGAGCAATGATGTTCTACAACCCGATAGGCACATACGGATACGGATCGATGTTTCCAACTGGTGGTCAAATCAACATGACAAACCAGCAGTCGACGGGTTCTGGCACCCAGACGGTTACGAACAGCAACAGCATTGTCTCGAACGGAGGCTGGTCATACCCGTCGTATGGATATCCTTCATATGGTTTCAGTGGCTTTGGCACAGGCTATCCCGGCTCCGGCTTTGGCTATCCTGGGCTTGGATCCGGTTTCGGCTCCGGCTATGGCACCGGGTTCGGGTACTCACCATGTCAGAGCGCCTGGTATGGGGGCTGCTACAACGGCTGTCACCGACCGGGATTCTTCAGCCGTCTGCTTCGCGGTATTTTCTAAGCCCGTAAAGAGGAAGCCCGTCGTGAGATCGACTCTTTAGCCAAAATAAATTTGGTGATACGCCTGTTTAGCAGTCGAGGCTGCCCACATGCCCAGGCCAACGGCTCTACGGCCTCTTCCTCGAAAACATCCAGCAAAAACAACACTTTTCTCCTGGCCGTAACCACTAGCGGCCACGCGGCCATGGCGGCGCGTCACCCTATGGCCGGCTTGTACCCCTCGATGCTGCAACCCCAAATGGCCTGTTCCATGAGAAAGGGGTGCATATTGGATGTTCACAGCCTGATCATGCAATAGGCATTCGTGGAGCAAGATGCCACAAGGCTCGGCTGAGCGGCAGTGGTGTCAAAACAGGAGGAAGACCTGGATGTCAACGAACAGTGTGACCAACAGACCGGTCGTTGCCCGTAGGGCCGCGGCCAGAAGAAAAAAGAAGAGAGCGGCGCAACAGCGGCCGCATCACGCCCAGCCATTGCACACCAAGAACAAGCAGCGTTTGGGCGCAACTGCACCATCAGCAGGGCTGGTGAGCCCTTATGATGGAACCACACCTGGCTTTGCGCCTGGTGCCACGGCCGGATACCCGCTGGCAGGCGGACTCGCATCCGGCGCATACCCGGGCGTCGGATCTCCGCAGCCTCAGGTAAATGCCACTAACCAGTCTGCGCTTGCCCCGAATGGCAACGTGAACCAGACGGTTACCAATGAGAACAAGTACGAAACCAAGTACATCAACATCATTGCCAGTCCGTTCGGAATGGGCTACGGTGCTGCGCCATTTGCCGGCGCATACCAGGGAACGTGGGGCATGCCCACCGCCCCCGGGTTTGGTGCTGGTTTCGGCAACCCGTATGGAGCCCTTGGGCACGGCACGGGATTCCCCTATGGCGAAAGGGTTTATGTGGACCCTTCGACAGGTGCGCTCATGGTGCAGCACGAGAAGGGAATCACAGGCTGGTTCAAACGATTGTTCCGAGGGTACTGAGGCCTGGGCAACACCTGGTTGAGTAGACAATTGGTTTTTGCAAAGGGTTTGGTCACCCGATTGCGCATTGTCAGGCAGTAACAACTCAGGTGGAAGTGTGGCCAGACGGTCGGTCGCCTGCCCAAGTTTTTTCCACAGTACCCCTCCCCTCGCACGAATGAAAAACCCGGTTGCCGGTGGTGGCGCACAAAGAAATGCGTCTCACTGGCACCGGGTTTTTTAACGTTAACGAAAGTTCAGGTGATAACGGCTCTCGGTGGGCTCAACCTGTCCCTGGTACTTGCTTCCCAGCGCGCCTGACCCGTATGGCTTGTCAGCTGCGGTCGTCATCTGGATGAAGCTGACTTGCCCGATCTTCATTGATGGATAGATCGTGATGGGCAGGTTTGCCACGTTCGAAAGCTCGAGCGTGATGTGCCCCTCAAAACCAGGGTCGATGAAACCCGCCGTTGAATGTATGAGCAGCCCTAGACGACCGAGCGAGCTCTTGCCCTCGAGGCGTGCCACCAGGTCGTCGGCGACTTTCACCCTCTCAAGGGTAGCGCCGAGCACAAATTCTCCAGGATGAAGCACGAATGGCTCTTCATTTGTGGCTTCAACCAGCTCGGTAAGCCCCTCCATCTCACGCCGGACGTCAATAAAAGGAAATCTGTTATTTCGAAAGACCCTGAATCTTGCCGCAACCCTGACGTCAACGCTGGACGGTTGCACAAGATCGTCATCCCAGGGGTCAAACTCGATTCGCCCCTCTTTTACGGCATCCCTGATTGACCTGTCTGAAAGCACCATGGCTGCCGAGTGTAGCAGGCGTAGTGGTTGCCCAATAGCCGGGGTTGTTGGAGTATGTTGAATGCCCCAGGTGATGTGGTTCCTGATAATCCGTTGAATTCTCTGGTATGTTCGGGCTGATTCCCGGTGTGTAACGAGTTATTTTGGGTCGCACGGGTATGACTTTGTCGCAGGCAGTAGCAAACAGGAGAATTTCTATGAGCGGTGAGACCATTACATCAATCGACGCAACCGGCTCGTCTGAGCAGACAGCCAACATAGTCACAAGTGTGCCGGGCCCCAAGTCCGCATCAGTTCTCGCCCGTAAAGACACAGTTTGCCCAGATGCGTTCTCCATTCACCTGCCTGCAGTGGTAGCCCATGCAAGCGGAGCATGCTTCACTGACATCGACGGCAACACGTTCATAGATTGGATTGGGGGAGTCGGATGTCTAAACGTAGGACATTCGAATCCCAGGGTCGTGAAGGCAATAAATGAGCAGGTTAGCCGGTTCACGCACACCGACTTCACGGTTGTGCCGTATGAGAATTATGTGGACCTCGCCGAGAAGCTATGTGCTCGCGCGCCGTGGAGCGGCGCCGCCAAGGCAGCCTTTTTCAACTCTGGTGCAGAGGCTGTTGAGAACGCAGTCAAGATTGCGCGTGTTGCAACAGGGCGCACCGGCATTATCTGCTTCGCAGGTGGCTTTCACGGCAGAACTCTCATGGCCATGTCGTTGACCAGCAAAACTCATCCTTACAAGGCGGGGTTCGGGCCGTTCGCGCCAGAGGTCTACCGCGCGCCATTCCCATACCCGTTGCGACAGGGTGGTGAAGATCAGAGCAGTGCACTTGCGCTCGCCGAACTGAGGCGAATGTTTGAGACTCACGTAGCTGCAGAGACCGTTGCCGCAATAATCGTCGAACCTGTCCTTGGTGAAGGTGGTTTCCTAGTGCCGCCAAAATCATTCATGGCGGGACTGCGTGAGATCGCTGACGAGCACGGAATCCTTTTGGTTCATGATGAGGTGCAGTCGGGCATGGGCCGAACAGGCAAGCTGTGGGCCACCTCACACTTCGGCACGGAGCCTGATCTGCTGTTGACGGCGAAGTCCATCGCAATGGGCATGCCGCTGTCGGGCGTCATTGGTCGCGCCGAGGTAATGGACAAGGTGCCTGACTCTGGTATTGGCGGTACGTACGTGGGCAACCCTGTTGCCATCGCCGCAGCGCTCGCTGTGCTGGAGGAGCTTGAAGAGGGCGGGCTCATCGAGCGTGGCGCCGTGGTTGGCGAGCAGCTTCAGAGGCGGTTCTCCGAGTACGTAGCGTCTGATGACGGAATCGTTGAGGAGCGCGGCCTCGGGCCGATGCGAGCTATGGAATTTGTGCATCCGCAGGACGGTTCGCCGGATCGCGACCGGGTTGCCAGGGTCGTAGATGCTGCTGCCGCGCGCGGGCTTGCCTTGCTCAAGGCTGGCATCGATGGTAACTGCATCAGGGTGCTGGTGCCACTTTGCATTTCTGACAGGCAGCTAGAGGATGCGTTTTTGATACTCGAAAATGCGCTCGCAGAAACACGCAATTAGCGGCAAAAAAACAATAGACGAATAATTGTTCTCAAGCCCAATCGAACTATGACCGATAAGTGAGTTGTCGGGCGTTTACCTCGTTGCAATCGCACGACGTCAACGAAACCTCGACCAGATCTCGGTTAGAACATGGGCGATTTCCACATCAAGAAAATTATTCTTCCAAGCGGTAAGGCAGTAGAGATTGTCTACTTTCATCCGGCAGTTGACGAACTGGATGAGCCCGACACGGTGAACCTGGAGGAGTGCCCCGACTGTGACAGCAGCCTGGTGTATCCAGTGTCTTGGCGTGAAACGGAGGATGAGTCGTGGGATATCGAGCTTCGGTGCCCGAACTGTGAGTGGTATGAGCGAGCTGTTTATCGGCACTGTGATGTCGAGCGCTTCGACGAGGTGTTGAACAGGGGCACTGACCGCCTCATAGACGACCTCGAGCATCTTTCACGCGCAAACATGGAAGCAGACATCGAACGCTTTGTGGACGCGCTGAATACTGATGCCATAACGCCGTTCGATTTTTAGATACCGATAGATCTTGTAGCCGCAACAACCTTCTGGAGCGGTAAACTACCCCTTGTATGGCGATTTTTCGAAAAAGGGGTTCGCTGCTGGGGCGCGGCGAAA
>CAYTTD010000148.1:0-5500 GCA_964440595.1 uncultured Gaiellales bacterium | reverse complement strand
GACCTCAATGACAGTCACAAGAGGGTCAGGAAGCGCGCGACGAAACTAATTTGATACCCCTATGTGTGGGCGTGCGAGACTGAGAACATGCAGGAAGAAGGACACGGTGGGTTCGATTGTTCAGGGTTCACGTGGAGGGTAATGTTTGGCTCAGGACTCGGTGAAGACGATCTGTTTGGTGGAGTTCTTGCCGAGAGAACCAGCTATGCGATGTCTGCGATTCCAAGGAAGCAAAGGATCAAAGATCCCAACCAGTTGCAACCTGGCGACATCATGTTCTGGGGAAGCAAAGGCGGAAAGTCCAAACCATCCCAGAATTACCACGCAGGAATTTCCATGGGCAACGGTTGGTTCATACACTCAAGTGGCAGCAATGGGGGCGTAACGATTACCAGGCTTGAGGGGTACTGGTTGGAACAGTTCTCGTGGGGGCGCAAGTACCTCAGGTAGTGGCATACTTCCCGTATGGGAAAAAAACAGCTTATCGTTCTGGCAGTCGTGACGCTGCTTCTGGCCTCGGCAATCATTGGGTTTACCAGAATTCGCAAAGAGCCTCGCAAAAGCGGTTTGGACAAATCTCTCAAAGGCGTGACTCAACCTGCCTCAAATAAAACCAAGCCAGTGCCGCCTGAGAAAGAGACAACCAGGAAAAAGAATCAAGAATCTTCGTATGGCGAGAATTGCGAGTGGCCAGTTTACGGCCGGGACCCAGGTAGAACTTCAGATGCCGCTGAGCTTCGTCTCGGCGAGCCAAAGAAAATAATCTGGAGCAAACCGCTAGGGTCACTGATGGAGTTTCCTCCAAGCACTTGCGACGGCATACTTTACGCAAATACGGCAAAGGGTTTCACCTATGCCATTGACGCCAGGACAGGATCAATCAAATGGAGAAGAAAGAACGGAACGGTTTTCGATTCGACTCCAGCGGTTTGGCGCGATCGGGTGATTACAGGTGGCGTGGACGGAACAGTAAGAGCCCTCGATCGCAGGAGTGGCAAGTTGCTGTGGAAGCTGAAGGCGGCAGCAGCGGTGGAAGCTTCACCCATAGTAGCGGACGACACCGTGTTTGTATCATCCCTCGATCGCCGCGTTTATGCCCTGAATCCACGAAGCGGAAGAGTTAAATGGGCTTTCCTGACCGGTGGTGAAATAAAAGGATCACCAGTTATTTCTGGCAACAAGGTGATTGTTTCCAACTACGCTGGAGAGGTATTCGCGCTCAAACGCAACAACGGAAAAGTAGCTTGGCGACAGGCATTTCGACTTGACGCGATCAGGACCGAGCGCATCTATTCATCCACGCCGGTGTCAGAAGGAGTCGTCGTATTTGGAACGGTAGGCGGGTACCTTTATGCCCTGCGCTCTGACACTGGATCAGTTAAGTGGAAAGCGCCTATTGGCACCTACGTGTATGCAACACCTGCCATAGCACGAGGGCGGGTCTTCGTCGGAGCATATGACGGGCGGCTTCGTGCCTACAATCTTCAATCAGGCAGCAGACTCTGGTCGGCAGACCTTGGAGGACGGTCATCAGGCAGCGCTGTGGTTATTGGTGACAACGTGTATGCGTCTGCATTGTCAGGAATCACTCGCGGCTTCAACACCCGCACAGGTAAGCAGATATGGAGTTATCCTTCAGGAAAGTACGTGCCTGGAATTGCAGCTCATGGCCGCATATACACCTCACTGAACGGCCGACTTACCGCATGGAAGCCACAGCGTTGAACTGGGGGGTTGCGTTGAACTGATTTTCATCGTACCCTGGATTTGTTAGACACATTTTTGTGCAGCTGGAGCGTGTGCAGAATCGTGTGCCAACGAGGGACAATGGGGAAGCGGTGCCGTGACAACGCCCGTAACAAATTCAACACCGGCAGCTGGCGCTACGCCTCCAGCTGGGCCCGGTTCTCAGGAAGCACCTGGTACCGTACTGAGGCAACCAGATGGTTCTATGCTTTCTCCCCAGACAATGACTGCACAGATGTTGCAGGGCGCCCCAAATCCACTGGCGCCTGGCTCCACCGGCACGGCGGGAGCCGGTGCCACAGCAGCCGGAGGACTCAGCGTTGACGTCAAGGCGGGCGATACGCTATCGGCAATAGCCAAAGCCCACGGCATGACGTGGCAGCAACTTTATGACCATCCGGAAAACAAAAATGCCATTGGATCTGATCCAAACCTGATCAAGGTTGGACAAAAGATTGTGATTCCGGGAGCCCCGGCCGCTGCCGGGCAGACAACACCACCATCTGGTGCTGCGGCGACGGCCGCCACTGGCGCGGGTGCGACCATGCCAACGGCAGCCACTGGAAGCTATCGCGACAAAATGAACCAATTCATGTCTCTGGCCATGATCGACAATATGCGTCAGCAGGCTGATGCCTATCTGATGCAGACAACTGCCAGTCTTGCATATGCCGATCCTTCTACACAGGCAGCGCTGCAGCCACAGATTGATCAGACCAATGCGCAAAAGGCTCAGCTTGATGCATCGTCGCAGCAGCTTCACACAGCCCTTGGAGCCGTTTACTGATCGAATAACTAGCCAACAGCGGGTACATACCGTGAGTGGCGTTCCGCATGAAACCTGAACTCCATCACAGCTGAATGTGCCTCACTGTCATCTTCCAGTGTGAGAGGAACCCAAGCGCGTATCGCTGAGTCATGTGGTTCAAGATTTGGGTCATGTTCGGCCTCTTCTTCATCCAGTACAAGAACGGATGCAGGGCGAGCAGCGCGACGGCGCAAATCAAACCGATCGTCCAAGGTGTCATCAAGCATGTATGCGCACAGGAGCAGCAGCGGTGGCAAGTGGCTGTTAGTTGTACCAGGAGATTTTTCAGCCCTCGCCATGTGCTCGGGTTGCAACAACATCACATGCTCCATCAACCCCGGTGTAGGGGAGCCCGACACATGCTTCAGCGTACCGGCACCATCACACGTAAAGAATGCAGCTCCTGGCATTCCAGCTACCAGCCACGAGATGCCATCCACGTCAAAAATCTCAATCTCTTGGTGAAGAGGTACGCTTAGTTCCAGTATTGACGATGACAGTTCACTGTCTAGTTGTTCCAAATTTTGCGACATCTGACATCAGACCCTGTTCGTTATTGATTTTGCTAATCCTGAATCATCTCAAAAAGTATTGCCGAAGGAAGGGGTATACAAATTCTTTCTTCCAACAACGGAGCATGAACGATGGGTGACATTACAGCGGCAATAGTTTTGGCAGTTTTCATTGCGTTCACAACACCACTGCTCATGTTTGCGCTCGCTTTGAAGATTGGTCCGTCGCGAGGTCACTGGAACCAACCAGCTCCAGGGTTCAAGCGTGTGCCTGGCTGGATGACAGTTGTTTTCTGGCTGGTTGGCATCCTGCATCTGGTATCAGGCGTGGCACTTGGTTCGGAATACGGTTTATACGTAGTGATTGTCGCTGCGCTGATGGGATTGTTCTGGCTACTTTTGGCACACGTAAATATTCTTGCCAGGAAGTTAGGAAGGACCAACAAAGTTGTCGAGCAGGGAGCTAAGTGAGCCAAGGCCATCCAGCTGGTCAACAAGCAGGTTGAGTGCGGCATGGTTACCATGATTCTCAATAATTGATTTCAGCTCAGCGCGACGTCGACTTTCAGCCTCTCCGATAATCCCGTCTTCATTTCTGGTTCCACTCGTCTCGATGTCAACGGGAGGAAAGACGCCAATATCCCTGACAGCACATGCAAGCCTGACCTCCATGTTTCCGGTGCCTATCAATTCGTTCATAACAGCTTCGTCCATAGGATCGTCGCTCTCAGATATCAACGTGCCAACAATGGTAAGCGATCCTTCGCCTCGCCACGCTCTAGCGCGACCAAAGGCAGTCCGAAGGGTCAGCATTGCCTTTCTGTCAATCACATCATCGTGAAAAGCGTGGCCATGAACAACATTCAATGCCCTCGCAAGACCAGTCAACGAGTCAATCAGAATAACCTGGTCAGAGCCGCTCTCAGCCTTTGAAAAAGCGTGCTCTATCACTTCAATCATCTTTGCATGCTCAGCAGGTGGATCATCCATCGTGGTGCCACTCACATGAATACCGGGAAGCTCTGACCTCCACTCAATAAATGCGTCGAATGGCTGGTCAATGAGCAGTGCGGCGATCTCAGCCTCCGGAAAATGCTCTGCAATGGCCGTACCCACCATCCCCAGAATGGACGTTCGGCCAGAAGACCTTGGTCCAACAATCAAGCCTCGTTGCCCAAGCGCAAGTGGAGCAAATAATTCAAGTACTCCCCTGGCGGCCATCCGATCGGATTCTTCCCACTCAACCTCCCACGGCACGTGTTTATGAGGAAACACTGCTTGTTTGTGGCCTGTCTCGTGCGAGTCCATGAGTTCGGCACCCTACACCCACCAAATATTCAAAAACTACAATATTCAAGAAAAAATGACCTCATTCGCTATCCGTGACACGTATCGCAAAACGGGACTATAGAATCATCACATGGAATGGTGGCAAGCAATATTTCTTGGCGTTCTGCAGGGGCTGACCGAGTTCTTACCGGTTTCAAGCTCTGCACATCTCCTGCTATCTCAGGAGATAATGGGAATCGATCAAACGAGGCGCATTGACGCCTTCGACGTAGTAACGCACGTCGGTACCTTGGCGGCTGTTTTCAGCTACTTTTCCTCCGACTGGAAGAAGGTTTTGTCAGGGGCCGCACAAAGCATAAAAAAACGTTCGCTCGCCACACAGGAGGAACGTCTTCCATGGCTCTTGGTATTGGGAACCGTGCCAGTGGTTCTGGTTGGTCTTCTGTTATTCGACTTTATTGATGCAATTCATGAGAAGCCCGGCGTCATCGCGGGCACATTAATTGCCTTCAGCTTTGTTTTCTTGCTTGCAGAAAGATTCAGAGGTGAGAAGCAGCTTGATGACGCACGTCTTTTCCATGCGCTGTTTGTGGGATGTGCACAATGTCTGGCACTGGTCTTTCCAGGAGTATCCCGCTCAGGTGCGACCATCTCAGCAGCAATGTTTGCGGGCTTCGAGCGCGCAGCGGCGGCTCGTTTCAGCTTCCTCCTATCAACTCCCGCGATCATACTTGCGTTTTTGCATGAGACACCCGTTCTGGTATCCGTTCTACGCGCCGAACCGAGCTTCTTTGTTCCAGTAATACTCGGATTCATCACAAGTGCAGTTTCGGGATGGTTGGCAATTTCAGTACTACTAAAGTTCCTGGGGCACCATTCTCTTGGCTGGTTTGCCGCATACCGGATACCCGTAGGCGTTGGATTGCTCATATATTTTCTGGTGTTTCACTAAATGAACGATCCACGGCATGCGTGGCAGCGGCAGGTGCGATAAACTTGCGCGAGTCCTGCCCGGTTCGTCTAGAGGCCTAGGACGCCGGCCTTTCACGCCGGTAGCACGGGTTCGAATCCCGTACCGGGTACTGTGCGGCACGATTGCTGCGTTGATGTTCGCTCCCGGTATTTGAATCCAGCTTCGCTCACC